>JAFDCA010000403.1 GCA_019313025.1 Deltaproteobacteria bacterium | reverse complement strand
GGACCTGAAATCGCCATATCCCTTTTGAATCCGAATTTGAACTAAAAGAAACAAAACAATCATCGCAAATTTCTTGTGAATATTCCTGAAACACCAACCATGCCCTGCAGCGAGCGAACATAATCCAACGATTTTCTGGAATTTCAGCGTCTATGTTTGCCGCCAATAAGGCATCGTAACGGCTTGAAAGCTCACACCAGGAAACAAAGGCCCTAAGCACACCCCCCCGCCCATTGGTTCCAAGCATATGAAGAGAACGGTCTGTAAGATCCGCCCGGTCAAAAAACTGTTTAACAGTTGAATCTTCCGCCCTTGGAAGCAAAAAAAGGGGTCCATCCACATGTTGGGTTTCTCCTGGTGTGTAAACCGAAATCTTCAAGGTGCAATAAGGATGAGTTTCTCCAGGATCAAGAGGGGAAAAGAGGGCAAAAAATGACCCATCCGAACCCGGCAAACTTTCCTCCTGGTCAAGGCAAGTGCCCTTATCCATAATCCGGGCGCGAAAGGACGTATCTGCACGGACCATCAAAAAATAATCAGGTGGAATCATCACTTCTCTCCGGATGTCTCTTGGCCACCGCCATGTAATGACCCTTGATTCATCACTAAAAGGGTTAAGACTGCGACAAAACTCAACGGGATTTTCCGTAAACTTACGAGCCATTTCATCCGGATCAAGGGTATCCAGATCCTGGACACCTTTGTAAAATCGATAAATGGCCAGAGTCTTGGCACGCAGTCGCTGTTTTTTTATCCGCTCCGGGCAAATCAAGGCCTGAGATTCTGTTTCCAAAATAGGATTTATATCAAGCGGGTCATCCGTAAGACAAAGGACTTCGCCGGCATTGAGGAGATGGGAAAAATGATCATGAGATTCGGTAATCGTCACCGTCTCCCCGGAAATCAGATCCGTCAAACACAATTCTGACATACCTGTCTTTTGGGGATCCCAGCCTCCCAGAGTCTCTTTCTTATCATCCAAATTTGCCAAAATAAGGAGCTTTTTCCCCGATGGCAGATGATGCCTTACAAGTGCCAAATGATTCCCCTCTCCTTTTTGAGCCATTTTCAGTTCTGTTCGGTCATGAAAAGCCGGATGCAGTTTGAGGATCGTGTTGAGACGTCGGATGTGTTTGACTTGGTTCGTTTTTGCACCCCAGTTTAACGAAGGTGCTCCATGGACATTAATTTTTTCAGTGGCATACCACTCCACACCATTGGCAAATCCAAACCCGCCTTGGGAACTGCAAAGGGCGCACAGTGCGGTACGCATACGGGCAAATTTCTTGGACCTTTCTGCCAGACGCAGATTGTCGTGAGTCTCGGCAAAATGAACGGCAATACCGTCACTTGCAGATATCTCATTGGCTCCCGGCAGATATGATTCGATCTGGCCGCGATCATAGTTCTGAAAAAGCTCCGAATAGGCCCAGTTGAAATTGGCCCTGTTCAGTATCTCACGGGCTACGGAAATTTTTCCGCCAAGTCCTTCTAAAAGAAAAATGGTGTCCGGATACTGGTCCCTGACCTTTGCCACAATATATCGCCATGCAGCAACCGGTATCATATACCCAGCATCACATCGAAATCCGTCCACACCCCGGCGGCACCAGGTAATAAAAACATCTGCCATATATTCCCACAGGTCTTTTTGAGCGTAATCGAGCCGTGTAAGGTCCGCCCACACGACTCCCCAGGCGCCCGGAACTTCAATTTTGCCGTCAGAGTCCCGGACCAACCACTGCGGGTGGGTTTCATGGAGACCGGCAGCCCAACCCGTGTGGTTAATGGCGATGTCGATAAAAATCAAGGCCTGACGCTCATGAATCGCATCCACCAGTTCGATGAATTGCTCCAGGGGTGTAGCCCGAGTATCGAATTCGGCCAATGCCGAATCAACCGCCGTAAAACTAAGGGCCGCATAAGGGCTGCCAAAGCGTCCCATCCGGGCATAAGTGGTCGGCGTAGGATGAATCGGCAACAATTGGATCACCCTGCATCCCAGCTCACCGATTATAAAATCCAACTCTTTTATCAAATCACGAAAGGTTCCCGAAGGTGGAATAACGGTATATCCGTTTTTGTCCAAACCTCGGATCACATCTTCATCGGTATCTTTGAAAAAATTACCGATTTTATTTGGCCCAAACTGTCGAACAAACGCATTGTAAACGATGTTGGCGCAGCAAGTGTCTGTAGGCTCCACATTGATGACGACATTCGACCCTTCCGCCCATACCGGTCGTGTCTCGCCTTTGGGCAAAAAGAAACACTTTCCCTCGAAATGTCCGACCTCGCAGAGCGGAACTGTAATTTTAAATCTTTGGTCGTCAATGGATTTCATCGGCAAATCGAACCAGTCTTTGCCCAACGGTGGCCGGTTATTTTCGACCTCCATGATGATCTCTCTTCTAGCTGTTTGTGCATGCCCAATGTTCGTCCGAAGCCATGCGCCTCCTTTCCGAGGGTGGGGAAGAGAGAGGGTAAACGAACAGGTGTCGCCTCTAAACATAAGGATGCGGCTTCCTGGTGCGGGATTCTGAATAACTCTATTTGAATGCTCCATGGGCTTTACTTTTTATGCAAGCGTCAGATATTAAACCTGAAAACAACATACAAAATATTAAATATTTTTTAAATGTCAATTTTATGAACTTATTACTATAGGTCAATGAAAATTGGGTGTCAAAAGAAAAGGCGACGGTATGTAAATATTGAAGGTTTATCTTGACGAAGAAATGTGCGGTCCATCCATACCCTCATCAGACCGAGAACCCAATAAAATAGAAATCTTTTGTCTGAGTTCTTCGGCTGCTGAATGGCTTTTGACCACATATCCATCAGCCATAGAAAGTTGGGGACAATTCAGATGGGTGTCATGAATGGTCACAATAAGCACCGGGAGATCCGGGTCACGGACTTTTATTTTCTTTAATACATCCCACACCAAAAACCCATGCTTCAGGTATTGATTCAGCAAAACAATGTTGGGCTTAAATGACAAAATATCTTCCGTAATTGCTTCGATATTGTCCGTTGTGGAAATGTTATACTCTTCACCGACCAGTCCTTCCTTGCAAAGGTCCTTTATCCATGCTTGATCATCGATAATAAGGATATTGGTCATTTTTATCTTCCTGGGGAGTCATCTCATAAATGTTCCACCATGGTGAAAAAGAACCGGCATGATAAAACAGCAGATAAGCAATCTATATTTAAAATCAAATCTGATCCTTTTAATAATACTCTACGTACTTAACTCCGACTCCGAAATGATTGTCATCTGCACCACCAATATCTTTCCACCATTTGACCTCAGCAAGGGAATTGGTCCGCAATCCCTCGCGGAATTCAGTATTAGAAGCATCAAACAGACAGTCATGCATTTGGAAATAAATATTGACGCCCTCTTTGAAAAAGACATCGGACTCGAAATACATTCCATCTTTGCTGTAGTTGAGCATTTTTGCATTGAACGTCTTTTTTTTGTTAAAACAACCCCATGCAATGGATGCTTCGCATCTATGACGTTTATCGGTTCTTTTTTCCATAAGCCCTGTAGTCTCCTGTAATATGTTTTTTTTCAAGCTATAGTGGATGATCCGTCAATCGGGTTTTTCAACTTAATGCACAACATGTGTGTTTAATCCAATTTTAGCATCAAAGCCTCTGGATAAATTTGAGAGAAGCTTTCCCCGCCCTACAGGGCGCGGGTTCCGCCTTGCGGCAGTGCTTCGCGCCCGTGTAAGGATTTCAGTTTATTTTAATAGCTCCCCTCGATCCCGTCCTAAAGGACGGGGCTTGCGGGGAGCATGCCGGTCACTTGAAATGTTCATTAGAAGAAATATCAACCTTAAAATTATGGTTATCAATTTTTATCAAATTATGATCTATGATGTCTATAGAGCGGTGGGTTCATTTTGATAGGGGAAACTCCTATGAAGCAGGAACTTGTCCTAAGGGTCGCTAAAATAAATTATAACGTATCCAAAAGTTGACCGCACTCGTCGGTTGTTTGTTTAAAAATAGAGCTTTATACTAATAAAACGACCTTGCTATTATTTATTATATTATGAACATATCAACTCTTGACAAAAAGCATCGAACCTGAATATATCAAATTTTTATTTTAAATATCTAAGACTCGGACCCGATGAAATGCTGAATCTGTTAAGACCTGACGATATATTCTCTATTGACTTCTATATATTAATTTTCTATTCATATTTGACAGGTTATCTGTTATGAAATGGTTTCTTTATGCATTTAGCTTGATCTGGATTTCTCTCGGTTCAGGGCTTATCATCTACACTCGCGAATCGAAAAACATGATTAAAAGCTTCGTAACAGATCTTGATCGTAGAATCTTATCGGCATTGCCGACAATCTTCGGCGTTTTTCTTATCGTGGCTGCATCGGAGAGCCGTCACTCATGGTTCATAAGATTAATCGGAATCTTGGGTGTTCTTAAAGGTGTGTTTATATTTTGGAACCCTCAAAACTCATATGATAAAATTGTTGACTGGTATTTAAATTCAGTTTCGGATCAAACATTTAGATTTTTTGGAATTATTACTCTCATTCTGGGTACGAGCATTTTATCTTGGATATTGTAAGCAAAAAGGAGTTATGGATCATGACACTTACAAAAGCCCAAATCATCGAAGAAATCAGTAACAAAGACGGATTCACAAAGAAAAAATCAATTGAAATCGTTGAAACGCTGTTGGATATCATCAAAGGCTCTTTAGAATCCGGCGAAGATGTTTTGATCAGCGGATTTGGAAAATTCTGTGTAAAGAAAAAGAAAGAGCGCAGGGGCAGAAATCCCGCCACCGGTGACGACATGATGCTATCAGCAAGAAAGGTCGTCACGTTTAAATGTTCCTCCAAGCTGAGGGATATGATTAACGTATAATAAACGGATATCTATACAAAAAAATTTTACTCGTCATACAGAGAGCAAAATTTCTGTATGGTTCACAAAAGCGGGTAAAATAAATTTTACCATACAATCTCTAAAATAGGAGGAATACGAACCTTAAAAGGCCCTTATCGGGACTTTTGAATAAAACAAGGATGTTGAAAAAATCAAAATCTTGCAACAGAAATATCTATCCATTAAAACATAAAAAAAACTTGGTCAACTCCTGAGAAAAATTCCTGACCCAAATCCCCATATAGAATTTATCAACGATGAAATGATAAACGGTGTGTTGTTTCGCCTTAGATCTTGAAATCGTTTAGCACACTGGATTTTTGACAGGTTTTTCGTAACTTGTCAAAAATCATCATGAACAAACGGAAAAGGGATTTTTAAAAGCTCATATGCCAATATGAAAAGATGGCTGGTATGAGCTTTTTTTTGAGCGGAAATGGAGAATGTAAAGATATGGCCAAAAAGCCAACATACGAAGAACTGGACTTAAAAGTAAAGGCTCTTGAAAAAGAAACCTTAGAGCTTCGACAAACGGATAAGGCGCTGAAGGAACAGGAACGTCTGCTCAACGATGTATTTGAAAGTATCCAAGACGGGATTAGTGTTCTCGATTCAGAATTAAATATTATGCGCGTCAACAAAGCCATGAAAAAATGGTATTCACATAGGTTACCCATAGAAGGAATGAAATGTTATCAGGCATATCATGGACGCGACAGCGTTTGTGACTGTTGTCCAACGACACGTGCCCTAAAAACAGGTAAACTTGAAATGAATGAGGTACCGCTTACCCGGTTAGATGGTATTAGCGGCACACTGGAACTCTTTGCATTTCCCATGCTGGATCACTCAGGAAACCACACTGGAGTGGTTGAATACGTCAGGGACATTACCCAACGAAAAAACGCCGAAAAAGCGCTTGGAAAAGCTTTCAATGACCTCGAAAAGCTTGTGGAGGAACGCACTTTTGAATTGAAAAGAATAAATGAAAAGCTGGAACAGGAGATAGAAGACCGCAAGTGTATCGAAAAAGCGCTTCGGGAAAACGAAGAAAAATACCGTCGAATTTTTAAAAATATTCAAGACGTTTATTATGAAGTCACTTTGGATGGAAAAATTTTGGAAATTAGCCCCTCGGTGGAGGAAATTTCCGGATATAAACGAAAAAAACTCATAGAAAAATCAGTATACGACTTATATGTCGACCCTAAAAAAAGAGATGAATTTGTAAAAACGCTGCTGAAAAATGGAAAAGTTACAGATTATGAAATTCTTTTAAAAGACAAAAACAACGATCAACGTTTTTGTTCTCTAAATGCCAAGCTGTTAAATGATAAATATGGTAAGCCCGCAAAAATCATCGGATCCCTGCACGACATTACCCGACGAAAACAGATGGAGAAAGCACTCCGTGAAAGTGAAGCTCAAAAAACTGCTTTATTGGACGCCTCCATCGACAGAATTCGCTATGTCAACACGGACATGAAAATCATTTGGGCCAACAAAGCAACCGTCGATGCATCGGATATAACCCCTGAAGACTTAGTGGGTAATACATGTTATCAGCTTTTCGTTGGTCGTGAAACCCCTTGCATGGGATGCCCCACAGTAACGGCCATAGAAACGGGCAAAATGGAACGAGCTATTGTTCATCAACCCACGACCGTCCGCATGCACGTAGCGGAACACTTTCATCGGTTCCGGCTCGACCGATTGCTCGCTAATCACGGGCGGGTGCCAGATGAGCGTGTGACGGGGCAGGGAATAGTCTTTACTG
>JAFDCA010000402.1 GCA_019313025.1 Deltaproteobacteria bacterium | reverse complement strand
GCCTTACAGGCCTTTTGTCATAGAAAAATACAAACATCCCTTTTTGATGGGTCATAAAACAGGGCAAGAAATCTGCATGAAGGATTTTGTACCGTCAAACGAGTTTACAGCAGAAAATGTCATCCGAACCCTGGAAGAGGGCCTCACGGCAATGCGTTTTGGCTACAACGGACGGAAACGGAACGGATATCACAGCCTGGACAAAACGTGGGTCCATATCCCTACAATAGACTTTGAAGACTACCGGATTTAAAGAGAGGGCAGGGGTCAGTATTCAGGGGACAGTAAGGAATGTACATTAAAAAATATATCTCATCAATGAAGCATTTAGTATTCAGATGGATTTACTAAAAGATATAATAAAAAAGCGGGCCAAACAGAGGCAAAAAAAGCCCATCCAAAAAGATGTCTTCAATCAAATTAGTGGTATTGTAAGGCTGTATGGTCTTAAAGAGAGCTTTATGGATGCGCTGGTTGAAATTGAAGAAAATTTTTCCACAAAGAATTTCAAGTTTTCTCGGATTCGGCTCAAAGTTGCTGTTGAAAGCCCTCTATTTTCCCTGGTAACGAAGGACGAATATTTTCTTACCATGTCGATTATTAAAAAAATCGACAACCCATATCTTAAATTTGTACATTCACCGGAGGAAATCATTTGGTGCGAACCTTTATATCGTTTGAATCCATCCATGGATTCTGAGAAATTGATTCGGTATCATTTTGAGACCCTCTATTTGCATGAACGCTTTAAAGCATATGGAAATAAAGCGCCACATCAAACAGAAAATTTAAAATAATCACGTAAACACAAAAGAAGGAAAACACAAAATTTTATGGATGACGGAATATCAAAACAGAAGCAGGAGCGTATAGAAGGGAAAATCGCGCAACTGAGAGCCAATCAGGAATCTGAAGCTGTCCAGGAAATTATCGAGTTCAACAAAACCCCCTCTGATCTAAAAGCAGATATGGACCGGTTTGTTATTGGACAGGAACAAGGAAAAAAAATCATGTGCACGGCCATTGCGTTTCACTATCGGAGGCTGGGCCAGGCGCTAAAAAAAGGGATGACCGAAAGTGGTGGGGACATTGATATTGCCCTTCGGAATACGACAACTCCAAAAGCCAACATCATGATTATCGGTCCCACCGGATGCGGCAAAACCTACACCAGCGAAACAGCCTCGACCCTGGTGGGGGTATCCTTTGTTCATGAAGACATGACCAAATTCAGTGAAGTCGGGTATGTGGGTCAGAATGCCAGTGATATACTGGTTGATCTGCTTTTGGCCGCCGGCGGCAATCCGAATGTTGCGCAGATGGGCATTGTATATTTTGATGAAATCGACAAAATTGCCACGGAAACCATTGCTTACAAGGACGTTTCCGGCAGGGGTGTACAGAAGGGACTGTTGCATATGGTGGACGGCTCTGATAACACGGTTCACATCGGTAAGGAAAGAATCTCTTTGTCGACAAAACATGTACTGTTCATCGCCGGTGGGGCGTTTGAAAATTTGGACACCATCGTTAAAAAACGAATGGCCCGACAGGGTCTTGAGGGTAACTGGCGCCGTTTTCTCATGGCAAATGATTTGGTGGAATTTGGGATGGAAAGGCAGCTTGTGGGCCGCTTCCCTGTTAGAGTGGTTTATGATCAACTAACCACTCAGGATTTAATAGACATCATGACCCAAAGCCAAGGCAGTGCTTTATTAGCCTACACTTATGACCTCAAAGCATGGGGCATCGATCTTGAATTTACGGATGATGCGTTAACCGAAGTTGCCAGATATGCCGAAAAAGAAGGAACAGGAGCCCGAGGCCTGGTCAGCATCATTCACCGGGTCCTGCTTGAAGACATGTACCGTCTCCCCGGAAACTACACCGGAAAATTCATGGTGGATCAGAACACTGTGAAGGAAAGACTGGGATGAGATTTAAAGACCTTTCACGCTTGAAACGACCGAAACCCCAGATAATATCGTTGGGGAATCTGCCTCAACATATTTTGATGACAAAGTATGCTAAAGTGAAGGCATTTAAAATCAATGAGCTGGTGGGTGTGATTTTCGAAAAGAGTTTTGAGTGGTATGGGTTCACCCTTGCGAATAAAGACCATCCTGAACTGATTGTAGACATCGGACTTCCGAAAAACGATCTGAACCTTCAAGACTATACTACCCTGGGTTCCCAAAGGATCGCTGAATTCCAGGAATCACTGTCGGAAAGTGTGATAATCAACGGATGGATTCACTCTCATGGCGCCTTGAATTACAAGCATTTTTCACACACGGATGAGCAAAACCATTTGACCGTGCTCGATTTTGTCGCCGCTCGCACCAGAAAGCCCTTGGCCAAAAAAGAAATCGCCATACAGGATCTGGTTTTGTTGGAACAAGACCGGTTTACGGAAAAGGATCTGGAAAGAGGGAGCGTTTGCCTGATAACGAATGGGTCGATAACAGAAGCTAAAATCATGGAAACCATTTACGGCAGCTTCTGCTACAGCATCGTCATCGGGGATGAGGGGTGGCACGAACAACAAATCCATTGCCGTGAAAGAGGCATCCTATCCGGCCATACAACAGTAAGAAGCCAAGCAGCGGACATCGAATTTGTTGATACAAATAAGTCGTTATCTCAGGATGACATTAATTCGTTAATGATTGAGGTAGAGGAGAAAATCAAGCCCCACACGGATCCGCCACCGGAGTTGATTGAACGCATGTAGCAATTTGTGAAGAGATTTTTAAAGGAATACAACGTAACTTGATTTATGGGCAATATAAATAATGAATATCGAATAACGAATGTAGAAGTTGAATATCTTCACTCCGAACTTTACTT
>JAFDCA010000401.1 GCA_019313025.1 Deltaproteobacteria bacterium | reverse complement strand
TGCTATTTTTATAAATCGTTGCACCTGATTTGGAATTATTTTATTCGGACATATCCATAGTGACATTATGCACCGACCTGTCATAATAGGCCGGAGATGGGCCTCTTTTTAAATAGATGACATGCCGTGAGTCCGATACGTTATTGTATATGTGTTGTTCCTGCTGAAAAGAAACGTCGTTTAAAATTGTATTCAGCTGGTTTTTAAGAACTGAATAAGAATAATGACGGGAAGCGACTTTATAGTTTGTATTGACCATTTTTTCTTTTAGTTCAGGGGATTCAATAATTTTTTTTGTTTTATGAACAATGTTTTTTGTAAGAAATCCATCCATAACAATCAGTTCAAAACCTTTAGGCTCTATATCTCTAATGAATGTAGCGTATCGGTTGACCAATATCGGTTTTTTAAAATAGACGGCTTCTATAAGTGCATTGCCGAATCCTTCACAGACGCTCGGATACGTGATAAAATCGGCACAAGGATAGATGTCCCATAAAGTATATTCTGTTTGATAGGTTCCATTTCCATTCCACGGATCTGAAATTCGGGTCGTTAACATGCGAAGGTCTACGCCATGTTCCAGAGCATAATCTTGAAGCCACTGTGCGTATTCAAAACCCTCATCACCGGCTTCGTGAGACACGACCAGTTTATAACGAGGATCTTTCAGTTCCTTCACAAGTTCAATGGCTTGTTCTATACCTTTCCGGCGGATGATGCGCGTGGGCTGTAAAACAATCTTATCATCGGGATCTAAACCAATGCTATTTCGAAACGATAGGACCTTTTTTTCATCCACAACAGGTGGATGATCAAAATCCAAAACGTTAGGAACAATAATGGAAGAGATTCCCGTGCGTAACGCCATTTGTTCCAAAGCTTCTGAATTGATGACCACGTGCCGGATGTTGGGTATATTGGGTGGAAATGCCATTCGCAGATATTCGCTCACAGCATTGACCGAAAACCTGTTCCTTTCCCAATAGAAATCATGGTGGTGGGCAATGGTGGGGATTTCGGTTTCCGCTATTGTTTCTGCCAAAGCAAGCCCCAGAGAAAGGTTAAGCGGTATGGTCAGGGCATTTTCAACAATTAAAAGGTCAATCTTAAACTGATTGATAAAATTGTAAAGCTGCATTTTCAAATATGATCTCAAGGCATGTATCAATTCGGTAACGGTTTGATTTCTCCCTGTTTTCCCAAAAATTTGTGAATTAATCCATTGGTTTTGATCGTGCTGAAAATGGGCTTTGGGTTCAAGAAAACTCTTTTCAGGACTACGATCCAGTTCTCCTGCGAACCAGAAACATTGGTGTCCGTTTTGTTCAAGGACTTCCGACCACTTACTGGCTTCCAAAGAAACACCATCGATGCCGGCAAACCGTGTTGAAACAAATCCGACGTTTTTACCTTTCATTTAACGCCCCCATTGAAACATTTTAAATTATTTAATATTATGAATATGTTGACCGGTTTTCATTCTTGCACTTATGATCGGACTGTAAAGTATAGTAAATTATAGCAAAAGCTATGCCAGAGCAGATATTGCTAAATAATATAAAATATTATAGATAGTTATAATATTTTTCACAACAGCCGGGGAGCGGAATTGAGTAAAAAACATCTAAGAATTATGAAATTAATTACACAATTTGAACGATGCGATTAATAAATCGTGGCTGTTTGTGGGAAAAGCTCAAAATCGATGTCAATAGATATCCATCTTGACACGGCACTGAGAACTCAAATAAAAAAGCGTGAAGACATTTTTTATTTTTATATAAACAAAGGAGGTAAAAATGCCTCAAATTGTGGCGATTTATGGAAGCCCCAGACGGAAAGGGAATACCGCAACTTTGCTCAAGCATTCTGTTCAGGGGGCTGTTGACGCCGGAGCTCAGGTCAATGAAATCATACTAAGGGACTTAAAGATGTCTCCTTGCTTGGAAATATACGCCTGTAAAAAAGAAGGGCGATGCGCCATAAAAGACGATTTCCACTATGTTGTAGATCAAATCCTGTCGGCCAAAGGATTGATCCTTGCCAGTCCCATTTTTTTTTATACGGTGAGTGCCCACACAAAAATATTAATGGATCGGTGCCAGTCGCTATGGGTGAAAAAATATTGGATCGACAAGGTTCCTTTCGGTCACTGGGAGCCCAAACGAAAGGGACTGTTTATCAGCGTCGGGGCGACCAAAGGCAAAAAACTTTTTGAAGGGGTCCTTTTGACGGTTAAATATTTTTTTGATGTGTTAGATATGGAGCTCTTTAGATCGCTTTTGTATCGACGCCTGGAATTCGAAGACGATGTTTTAAAGCATCCGGAATATCTTGAAGAAGCCTATGAGGCCGGCAAAGCACTTGCTAACGCGACAAGAATTCCCTGAATCAAAAACAAAAATATCAAAATGTCATACTTACCTTATGATTGACGATTAAATGACAAAGCTGGACAACCTTGTAAGGACACCCTAAAGAAACTTGATATCGATGACTGAGAATTTTTTTTACAAAAAAGACGGTCTATTTAAAATTATTCCATATGTTTTTATACTTATAGTTGTCAGTGGGCCATCCATTATCATTTCAGGTGAGAATGAATCTACTTTAGTCTTTAGTGAATCCCAATTATCGCAATTGAAAGATGGAGAGATTCTATCATATGTGTTAAGATCCGATGGGCAACAAAAGGGAACTGTTGAGGCCATGATTCTAATTGAAGCACCGGCGAAAACGATATGGAACATAATGACCGACTGTCCGGGAGCTCCAACATTTATACCCGGTCTCGAGACCTGCAGGATTTTGGATTCAGGGAAGAACTGGGAAATCATTCGCCACGAGGTTAAATGGATATGGTTTCTACCTAAAATCTCTTATGTATTTCGAGCAGATTACCAAATAAACAGGCGAATTGACTTTGTTAAAATCAAAGGAGATCTTCGAGAGATGAAAGGGAGCTGGCGTTTATTTCCTTTGGATGAAACAGGCCAGACCATTGTGCGTTACGAGGTGTATCTGGATCCCAGTTTTTTTATTCCACAATGGCTGGTGGAACGGTCACTCATGACGGACCTTCCAGAAATGCTGACGGCTCTCCGAACAAAAGTCCGAAACAGTCTCGTGGATCAAAAACGCCATGGAACAATACACAATATTTCATTAGAAAAATGATATCTATTATCATTCCGGTTCTCAACGAATCGCAAACGATCGGGTCTTGTCTTTATCGTCTCAAAAAGCACATCGAACATCATGAAATCGTGGTGGTTGATGGTGGAAGCCATGATGCTACGCTGGACATTGTTAAAGCTTTTTCAGATGTCAAATGGCTGTGTTCTACTGCGGGACGAGGAAATCAGATGAACAGGGGTGTTGAGGCTGCCAATGGAGATTTGCTCCTGTTTCTCCATGCAGATACCTGCTTGCCCCCAGGGGGTCTAAACAGAATTGAGGCTATCATGGCCCGGGAAGGAATTGTTGCCGGTTCTTTTTCATTGAGTTTTGAAGAACCAAGCTCATTTTTAAAACTATATGCCCTGTTCAGTCGAATAAACCACCTTCTTTTCACCTATGGAGATCAGGGATTATTTATGACCCGCCACATCTTTGAATTGATTGGGGGTTTTAAAGAGATTCCCATTATGGAAGATGTGGAAATTCAAAAAAGGCTCAGGAAATTGGGGCGTTTTGTCAAAATTCGTCAACCGGTCGTCACTTCGGCCCGGCGATTTCTTACCAACGGCATCATCAAACAACAGGTTTTAAACATGGGCCTCGTGTTTCTGTACCATGCAGGATTTTCTCCTTTTTGGCTTAAACGCTTTTATGTATAACGTTCTCAACCATTCTCCGAATTTCATAAATGAAAAAAAGCACCTCTGCTTGCGTTGATCCTTCGGGGTCTATCAGACTCCGCAAAAATCTTTTTTAACGATGTGTAGAGCTATTGTCAGAATAACCTTCCGTTTCATCCGCCGGATGATTTCGTTGAGATCTGCAAGAACTCGCAAACAAAAGCGCGTAAAAGAGAACATGTCCATGGCTTTTTAGAATATCGTTCAG
>JAFDCA010000400.1 GCA_019313025.1 Deltaproteobacteria bacterium | reverse complement strand
GATGGCGGTCATCCCGTCTTCATTGTCATCTCGTAAAAAGTCGAAAGACGCCCTTGCATTGCAACAGAGATTTTTCGAACGTTTTCAAGGTCCCAAACGCAAAGAAGCTGAGGAACTGTTGGATCTTGCGCGCAGCAGCTATCGCCTTCGAGACGACGATAATATATATCTGTGTAAAATTGAAGCACAGCTGTTAAGTGCTGTGAAGGAGGCAAAATTTCGTGTTGAAAGTTTAGAAGAATTGAAAACAAACACATCCGAACTCGACGATCTCAAATCGGTGATTCGGGATTTTGATTATGGTGCTGATAATCGAAAGCCGTCGATACAAAAGGATGAAAGCGGGATGAGGGTAAATCCAAGACAGCTTGTCGGACAACCGGCCGGACCGGGATTGTCCAGAGGTCAAGCCCGGGTTATTCGCCACCATTTGGATTTACAGGATTTTAAAAACGCTGAAATCCTTGTCTGTGATTCGGTGGATCCGAATATGACCTTCGTCATCCCTTTGGCTGCAGGTGTTATTGAACGCCGGGGTGGAATGTTGATTCACGGTGCCATCATTGCAAGAGAATACGGATTGCCCTGTGTTACCGGCATACCGCATGCAACATCTTTGATTCATACCGGGGATGATGTCACCGTGGATGGGTATCTGGGAATCGTGACCATTTCGCGAAAGCGCTCATCTTGAAAGAGAAATAAAATGTGATTCGGTCAAGCCGTTCAAAAGCAGAAAAGAATTCATCTTTATACGAATAAGTTCTGAGTCCGGATGGCGTATTAAATCTATCATATGGGGGAACGATTCCAACATTTTATCTCGAATCTTTTGTTGTTTGTTCTCATCGATAAGAGGAATAAAAACACCTTCAATGGTCAGCGCCTGAGCATTGGATCTCGGTTGCGTTTCTCTGGAATCGATGAGAATACTTACAAACGGATTTCTTTGCAGGTTTTTAAATTTGGTTGTATTTTTAAGTGTTACCATGTAAATTTCTTCACAAGGTATATCGGCGATGTAGGCCATGAGTGAACAATAGGGCCTATCATTTGAAACTGTGGCTAGGACACAAATATTTTTTTTTCTGACAAGTTCTTGCATTTTATCGAGCATTATAAAACGTCCTTTGATGTTGTCTGCTGGCGGAAATTTTCATGTCGACGGGCTGTTGTCCAAGTCATTTTTCGCTTGCTCTGAAACATTTTTTGATAAATCCAAGGCTTGCTCCAGGCGATTCCAAAACTCGCCCATCGGGCTCAAACAGTTGGAATCGCTTTTCTTTCACTTCGCCAAGATTTATGAAAAAAAACATTTCAATGAGCGCAAAAAAAAGACTTTCGTTTGGGCAACAAGCCATTGATTATTAACATTTTTAAAGTGAAAGTAAAAGGGTAACTTCGATAGTGCTTTTTTGTATTGAAGCCGGTAATGACTGCATAAAAAAATTAATGGATAATCATTAAATATCATGAGGTAAGACATGGACGAAAAAATAAAACTGGGCATCAGCGCGTGTTTAAAGGGCGAACAGGTCCGCTGGAACGGCGGACATTCCAGGGACCGATATCTGACCGACATACTGGGGCAATACGTGGAATATGTTCCGGTATGCCCTGAAGTGGAATGCGGGATGGGCGTTCCCCGGGAGACCTTGCGTCTTGAGGGTGATCCGGACAATCCGAATTTGGTCACCTCAAAGACAAATATCGACCATACGCACAGGATGACCGAATGGGCCCGTAAAAGAGTTGAAGAGCTGAAAAAAGAAAATCTGTGCGGATTTGTTTTCAAAAAAAACTCTCCGAGCAGCGGTCTGTTTCGAGTCCCGGTTAGAACGTCCAAAGGAATGCCCCAAAAAAAAGGGCAGGGTATATTTGCCCGGGTGTTTACGGAGCACTTTCCGTTGATTCCGGTGGAAGAAGACGGCCGGCTGCATGATTCCAAACTCAGAGAGACCTTTATCGAGCAGATTTTTACCTTAATGCGCTGGCGGGAAACGTTGTCCAAAAAGAAAAGCATGGGAAACCTGGTCGATTTTCATACCCGGCACAAGCTGCTGATCATGTCACACAGCCCTGAACATTCAAGAAGGATGGGGAAGCTGGTTGCCGAAGGTAAAGCGGTTCCCACGGAAGATCTGTTTGCCCGATACGAAACCCTTTTGATAGAGGCTTTGAGACTAAAAACCACACTGAAGAAAAATATCAATGTGATTCAACACATCATGGGATATTTTAAACATCAGCTGTCCCCGGACGAGAAGCAGGAGCTGCTCGAAATGATCGAGCAGTATCGGCAGGAGTATGTGCCTTTGATCGTACCGGTTACCCTGCTGAATCATTACGTGAGAAAATACAAACAGCCATATCTGGCACGACAAGTGTATTTAAACCCGCATCCTATTGCACTGAAGTTGCGCAATCATGTATAACTTTCGCGAGCCCGATGTTTTCATTTGTTGCGTTATGAAGGGCTTGCAATAGTCCACTATGGCTTCGCCCTTAAATGCCTTACATATGAAAGCCTCGAGCTCGTGAAAGATTCAGGTAGGGAGAGGAGATAGTTTCAATGAAAAGCGACAAACCGATTCTGGTAACCGGGGCCACCGGGTATGTGGGCGGACGGTTAATTCCGGCCCTGCTGGATGCAGGTTACACCGTGCGTGCCATGGGTAGGTCCCTTGAGAAGTTGGCCTGTCGTCCATGGGGTCGCCATCCAAAAATGGAACTGGTCAAAGGAGATGTCCTTCACAGGAAATCCCTGGAAACGGCGCTTTCGGGCTGTGGAGCGGCATATTATCTGGTCCACTCCATGATCGCCCAGAAACACAAGTTTGTCGAGGCTGACCGCAAAGCCGCCGAAAACATGGTTTCGGCGGCAGAATCCGCCGGTATCGATCGAATCATCTACCTGGGTGGCCTTGCAGAAAAAAAAGATGGCCGGTTAAGCAAGCATTTACTTTCCCGTATTGAAGTTGCAGATATCCTTCAATCCGGCAGGATTCCCGTAACCGATTTG
>JAFDCA010000399.1 GCA_019313025.1 Deltaproteobacteria bacterium | reverse complement strand
TTTAATCTTATTTGTTAACTTATATTAACCAATCCTAACCAAATAAGACAAACATGGTCTCTGCTGTTCCTCGATTTTTTTCTTCCATCTCCAATGATTGAATAAATTATCATTATAAGCGGATACACATTTCAAACATTCCTTTAAATTCGGATCAAGCGATACCCAAACACCTTCGCTCAAAAGTTATAATTGGTAGTTTTAAGTTATAAATTGTAAAACAAAATATAACGCTATGAAATTATTGACAATATTTATTTTTACGGTTATTTGCAGATTGGATCTAAGGTGAGATTACTATTTAAAATGGCTGGAAATGGGTTGATTTTTTAATGTCTGCAATTACTTGGATACGGAGGAGATGGATGAAAAGAGGATTAACATGGAATTTAATTTTTCTGGTGATCGGAATGTGGCTGGGTTTTCCTCAAAGCGGATTATCGGAAACAGAAACACAACAGGCGGCGGTATATACCCTGGGCGAAATCGTGGTGACCGGTGAAAGGGGGGTTGTGGAGTCCATCGGGACGGTGCGGGAAATCACTGCCGGCGATATCGCCCGGCGACATGCCCGAACCCTTGACCAGGCACTGGAACTGCTGCCCGGGCTGGATATTCGTACCGGAACCGATGGCATTCCACGGGTTGATCTGAGGGGTTTTCGGTCCCGGCATGTGCTGCTGCTGCTGAACGGAATCCCTTTTAATTCCTCATTTGACGGGCAGTTCGATCCGAGCATCATTCCGGTTGAAAATATTGCCAAAATCAAGGTGTCTTACGGTACTCACTCGGTGTTGTATGGACCGGGGGGGCTTGGCGGGGTCATCAATGTCATTACCAAAAAGGGAACCGAGGGTTTTCAGGGCTCGGCAAAGTTAGAGACCGGTGAGCGTAACCGAAATCTGGGAAGCTTTAACGTCTCCGGTGCCAAGAACGAGTTTGACGCTTTTGTCAGCGGCAGCCTTTTGAACAGCGACGGATTTATTTTGTCCAATGATTTCAAGCCCACTTCAGAAGAGGACGGCGGTTTGAGGGAAAACAGCGATAGAAAAAATGAAAATCTTTTTGCCAACGTTGGATATGCTCCAAATGATATCTGGGACATCGGGCTGGTTGCGAACAAGATCCGGGGTGAATTCGGGAAACCACCGATTACCATTAATGACAACACAGATCCCTTCGCCAGCAGTCCCAAGTACGAACGAATTGACAATTACGATGGCTTTTCCGGACAGATCTCCATAAACGGCCATCTGCCGGGTCCATTTGGCATCCGCGGATGGCTGTTTGCCAATCGACTGGATGAAGATGAGAATCGATATGATGATAACCAGTACAATTCCATGGACGATCCCACCGTTAAGGGGACCTATACCAAAAATAACACCACCAAAATCCATGGCGGCACCCTGAAAACTTCCGCCGATCTTGAAAGCATCGGTCTTTTCACCCTTGCCTTGAGCGGTGAAGAGCAGGTATTCAAATCCAGCGGGGTTATCCGGGATGTCCAGGTGGGCGGCGGCGGTGGCGGTGGCGGCGGTGGAGGAGGTGGCGGTGGCGCGACCTATACTAACCGTAGTTTCAGCGAGGACCGGTCGGTCAACGTTTATTCCGCCGCGATCGAATACGAAGTGTCTCCTTTTGATCGGTTTGGTTTGGTGTTCGGTTACAGTCATCACTGGTTTGACAAAGATAACGGCGACGACGACGATGATAGCGGTTTTCTCGTGGGCGCCCATTACGATATCTTTGAAAACACCCTCATTAAGGGTTCCGCGGCCCGCAAAATCCGGTTTCCCTCCATTCGCCAGCTTTACGAGGAAAACACCGGGAATCCAGGCTTAAAGCCCGAAAAATCTTACAATTACGAACTGGGAATTGAGCAGCGGCTTTTTGAACGCACCACCCTTTCACTGACCGGTTTTTATATCGATGTTAAAGATTACATTGAAAAGATAGATGCCACAGATACATTCGAAAACAACGAGGAATATCGGTTTCAAGGCGTGGAACTGACTGCACAGACCCGGTATTTTAAAAATCTCTTCCTACGGGCCGGTTACACGTTTATGGATACCAAGGACAAATCCCCCAATACCGAAAAGGAAGAATTGCAGTACAGACCGGAACACAAGCTGACATTTGAAACCCAATATGTCTTTGGTTTTGGGCTTTCCGCTTATGCCGACGTCTTGTACGTGGCCGGCCAGTACTTTTATTCCCGGAATACGCCGCTTCAAAAGCGAAAGCTGAACGACTATACCCTGGTAAATTTCAAACTGGAACAGGCTATTGTGAGAAATCGGTTGCATGTTTATCTGGGCGTTGACAACCTATTTGACCGGGATTATGAAGAGGCCTACGGCTTTCCCCGGTCAGGAAGAACCATTGATGTTGGGACTAAATTTCATTTTTAGCAGACTTGATAGTTATGAATTCGACTTTTACGAATTCATCAGATTTAAGGAGAACACGGTGAAACAAATATGGCTGCTTGTTGTTGCGATCATGAGTGTCCATGCGCCGGTCTATGCAATTTCCGAACATGAAGTTGTCTCCCTTCAAATTCCGGACATGCGATTCTAAGCTGTAAAAGCCATAACGCCTGTGCCAGAAGGGAGAATGAAGCTGATCGCCGCGGGACAGATTAAA
>JAFDCA010000398.1 GCA_019313025.1 Deltaproteobacteria bacterium | reverse complement strand
TCCGCATGGCATTGCTGCCTCGATAAGTAATGGAACCATCTTGTGCTGGTCTTCGGTCAATTGATTCATACAATTATCATCAATAACCAATTGAGAGGTCAAGTAAAATTTTAATTATTATTGTTATTTTAATCTTGTGTCACATTGACATATCTGAAAAAGGGGCAAAGTGCAGATCACTAATGGGTGAGCACAGGAGTGTTAAACGTTTTAAAACCTGCACTATCTCCAACAAGTATGTAACGAGTCCCGATTGCATGTTACTGCTATCGATCTGAAATTCGACTATGCGAAAATATTTTGTGCCCCACGGACATATCTGAATAAGAAGCAAATAGTAGATTTTTTAATTTAATTGCCCCAACCAGTAACCAATTCAACACACTAAAACCCCAAAACTGAGTTATCCAAGTTCTCAGCCAGTTGTATACCGTCTTGGTTTCATCAAGAAAGCCAGTAAAGGCAACTGTTTAATCTGATGTTTTCCCTTTTTTATATATAGCAAAGACGGACAAGAGGGTGTTTTTTAATTATTGTTTTGACAGGGACTGCTTGATTTGATAACCACACTGTAGTACCAATGACAACTTCTAATGCAAAGTAATATCAGAGATGAAAGATTTTGTGCCCCCTCATGGATAGCCAAGAATTCAAAAAATGGCGCAAGAAGCTAAATAAAACACAGGAAGAGATTGCCGAACTTTTTAGTATATCTTTAAAAGATGTTCAAGGCTATGAGCAAGGTTGGCAAAACATACCGGCACATGTGGAACGGCAGATGTATTTTCATTTGTCCAGAAGAGATGGAAATCCAAAAAGCAGAGAGCCTTGCTGGGTTATAAAAAATTGTCCTCCTAAAATCAAAGAAAGATGCCCGGCATGGGAATTTAATGCCGGTGACATTTGTTGGTTTGTTGCCAGAACCATTTGCTGTAGTGATGACCGCAAGGAGTGGGAAGAGAAAATTAAGTTCTGCAGATCTTGTGAGGTTCTAAAATCGGTTCTGGACTTGTGAAATCTATCTGTGACAGGACGGAATTGACGATTGAACAAAATTAAAAGTTCAGATCCCAACCAGTAGCCACATATCCAACACCCACATTGACAGACCCAATAAACATAACTACCTTTCCGTAGATCATAATATTATCAGTCAAACAGATATTTCTGAATGGGGGATACGATGCTTGAAATTACAAAATCAGCTATCTAAAAGATTTCTAAATAAAATGGTAGTAAATATCTGATAAATTCCGCTCTTGATGACTCAGTATTTTTTTTGTCGATCCGATGGTATTTTTGCGGTTTCCCATAGTTATTGGCTTTAAGTGTCACATTGGTTGAAGCCCAAAATATTTAACACCAGCTTTTTAAAAGAAATACTAAATGCTCACGCTCCTGTTTTTTGTGAAGTCCTGAGACTTTTTTAAACGTTTTGCAGCATTCGTTTAAGACGGTTTTTGGGATTTCATGCAATACCAAATATCAACGGTTCTGAGTTGATGATCTTATATTAAGATCCCTGATTTTGAAAAGAAGTGTCTTATAACTCGTTTTTAAAATTTTACTTGCCTTTGTCCGGTTCCAATCTGTTTCATCGAGGACAAATGAGATGACCTCTTTTTCTATCCTATCAGTGGCTCTTTTTTTGGTTTTATAAAGGGAAAACGATGCACGATCCGAAAAATACTCGCTTTTATAGTCTAAAAAGACATCAACAATGGAGCTCTTCTCAAAAACCCATTGTTCTGGCCTTGAAATAGCGAAAGATCGATTCTCTAAATTAAGATCGACAATAATTCTTTCCCAACCACCTATAACCATGCAATATTTTATAATATTCTGAAGTTCTCTGACATTTCCGGGCCAGCTGTAGGCCATCAGTTTTTCCATGATAAAAAAGTCGGGTTTTGAAATTTTTTTACAGTCGAACTGAGAAGCATATTTTTCCATATAATAGTCAATTAAAGGCGGTATGTCTTCTGGTCTCTTGCGAAGAGGAGGAATGTCTATTCTAATGGTATTGAGGCGATAGTAAAGGTCTTCTCTGAAAAGTCCTTCATTTACTTTTTTTTCAAGTTCTTGATTTGTTGCTGCTATAACCCATAGATCTGACTTTACCTCTGTTTCTGAGCCAAGTGGCGCAAACTCGCCATTTTGAAGAACGTGAAGAAGCTTGGATTGAAGCGAAAGGGACATATCCCCGATTTCATCTAAGAATATAACACCTTGATGAGCCAGTTCAAATTTTCCACGCTTATTTTGATAAGCACCGGTAAAAGCGCCACGTTTGAATCCAAAGAGTTCGCTTTCAAGCAATCCGTCCGGCAATGCCGCACAATTAACCTTTATAAACGGTTTGTCTTCTCTTGGAGATTCATTAATAAGGTTTAGCGCAACAACTTCTTTACCGACACCACTTTCCCCAGTGACGACGACGTTTAGGTCTGTACCTGCAACATGGTTAATCAGTTCCCTGATTTTCTCGATGCTTTCGCTTGTTCCAATTAATGGAATTGCCATAATTTCATATACTCAATAATAAAAACTATAACCCTATGAATCGATCTTTTTTATTCTATATTCAAATGCTTAAGGAACATCTTAAAGATTCTCTTATTCGACCTATAAAGGAAAAAATAAAAACAAGAGCTACTACAAACAGCAAAATAAGAGCTACTGGAAAAATGTAATCAAAGGAGAATTCAGGTTGAACTCCGATTCTCGATGGTTTTATGTATTCCAAAGACAAATTAATTCTCCCAAGTCAACGTTTCCTGGCTTCATCATGAGAACTCATCAAAATAAAAAGCAGTCGACTTATTTCCAATTACAGGTTTATTCATCATTTTTCGTGGATTTTTACGACGATCTAAACCAGATCTTCTCTCCTTGCCGGTTCTGAGTTCAGGTACATGTATTGTATAGGAAAATTTTCGTCGTTCCTTTCCGTTGCGTCGATCGTTGAAATAAAAGGGCAAATAGCGACCATTAAGTCCCATCATTTTATCTTAATTCCTTTCCAGTCTTTAGGATGTGATCCAGTCCGTTAAGTTATCCAGTTTTTGCAGATGGGATAATTTTTAATTTACTGATGATATGCTCATGAAAAAAAATGAGATCCTTACCAATCAATATTTTTATTAGCCCTCTCATCATTTGATTCTGCTCTATTGTGTTTAGAGTCTTCTTTAGATCTGGAATCCCTTTTGCCGGTCGCAGAGCATCGCACTGATGAGTAAAATTGAGTAAAATTTGTATTTGCTTTTTGACGTTTGTTTTCATGATCATTTTCTGTTCTTCTTAAAAGAGAGGAGTCTACATTCTTGCAGCAGTATTGACCGATTCATGTCTTATTTTTTGAAGGTTAAAGCTGATAAATATATCGGCTAAAGATTCTCATTAACTTACATGCAAATTAAGGTCATAACTGGCCACTGCTTATTTTAGTCTTTTTTAAGTTTTCGTTTGCGATAACATTGAATTTTGGATCGATTCTAATTGCTCTTTCAAAGCAGTCGGAGGCCTCTTTAAATTTACCCTGTTCTAAGTAGACAACTCCCAAATTGTTGTATGCTTGGGCCAGGCTGCCCCCCTTTCTGAATGCATCCAGTGCTTCGTTGTATCTTTTCAGGTTTGAAAAGGCGACCCCTAAATTGTTATACACTTTAGGGGTTGAATATTTGTATTGGATGGCCGCTCTAAATGCTTTGACAGCCTGCCTGTTCTGTCCTGCCATGGAGTATGATACCCCCAAATTGTTGTACACATATCCAGCGCCTGGGTTTACCTCAATGGCGGATTTATATTCCCGGATGGCTGTCTCATGGTTTTTCTGGAAATCATAGATGTTCCCAAGATAATTGTGAGCTTTCCAGAGTTTTGAATCCATTTTTACAGCCTGGCGAAAATATTTTTCTGCTTCCATATAATTTTTTTCACAAAAATAGGCCCTGCCAAGTCCCTCATAGGCTAAAACATAGCCGGGTTTTTTCTTCAAAACAGTTTCAAACTGTGTGATGGCATCGACGTATTTTTCCCCGGCAAGCAGCGTAAGTCCTTTTTTATACTCAACCCGTATGTTGTTGGGGTCGCGCTGAAGCGATCTTTCATATTGGAGATAGGCAATGTGAAGATCCCCCTTTTTAAATAGTACATCTCCAAGACGCTCATATTCATCACTGGTCATGTCAGGAAAGTTTCGGGATGCCTCAGTATAATTCACCGCAGCGTGATTAGGCGCCCCCGATTTGCTGATTATCTGTTTTTTGAAAGGATTCCCGGATTCAATCACGGGATGGAGACTGATCGGCTTTGACGCGCACCCAAAGTAGCTCATCACCATTAGGCCGATGAAAATAAATTTAGCAGTTTTGTGGAAATTCATTTCGTATTCTCCTTGTCCTTATCGATTATGGTTTATGGCATTAGGATACTCTCGTAAATGCGAATTGCCGCAGGCCCAACGATGATTACAAACAAAGATGGAAAAATGAAAAAGATCAGAGGAAAAACCAGCTTCACCGGCATCTTGGCCGCAAGTTCCTCAGCCTTTTGGTATCGTTGGGCCCTGAATGAATCGGAAAATATCCGGAGCGCTTTGGCCACGCTGGTTCCGAACTTGTCGGTTTGAATCAGTATGGTCACCAGAATGTTCATGGCATCGATGTTGGTGCGCAATGCAAGGTTTCTCAGAGCATCTTGCCGTGATTTGCCGGCCCTTAATTCAAGATTCAGCAGTCTGAGTTCATCACTGAGAACCGGATGGGTCAACTTTGTTTCTTTGGCAACTCGATGGATAGCCCCGTCCAATCCCACACCCGCTTCCACACATACCACCAAAAAGTCGAGAGCATCGGGAATTCCTTCGAACAGTTTCTCTTTTCGGATATTCGCTTTGATGGTCAGCCAGAGATCAGGGAGATAGAACCCTACAAGAGCGATCAGGACAATCAAACCCGTCGTTATGTGATTATTCAGAACCTTAAGAACCGAAAATCGACATATGAAAAATATTGCCGGAAGGCATATAGAAAAGAAGCATTTTGCTCCCCAGTAGATCATCCCGGCATTTTCTCTTCTTATACCGGCCCTTAGAAATCTGATACGCATCCGGGATTGATCGAAATTTTTGTGGGATAACCGGTTGCCTATAAATCCAAACATATTTAAAACCGGTGTGAATAGGGTTTTACTTGAGATGTTTTTGCTGGTTTCCTCATGTTGGATGATGCTGGTTTGACCGCTGCCTCTAATTTTTTCTAACCATTCTCTTCTTTTTGCCTTCTGACGGATGTATTGTACAATGCCAAAACAGAATAAAATGATGCTAAAAAATGTGGCTGATGAAATGAACAGTTTGATATTGGGGTCTGAAAATAGCATGTATAAAATCTCCAATTTTTATACTTTAATGGTAACCATTCTTTTTATAATCAAAATACCGATGACCATCATAACGCCTGCAGCACCCACCATGAATCTGCCGAAAGGTGCGGAAAATAAAATACATAAATACTCAGGGCTTTGAAGATGCAGATAGGTCGCAATAAAAAATGGGATCGACACAAGTATGATGGCCGACAACCTTCCTTCTGCGGAAAGGGTTCGGACTTTACCCTGAAATTTAAATTTTTCGCGAATCAAGTTTGCCAAACTTTCAATAAGTTCGGCGAGGTTGCCGCCGGTTTCATGCTGAAGAATAACAGCCACCACAAAATACTTCAGTTCGGGGCATTCGATTCGTCTGGCAAGATTTTTCAAGGCATTGGCAACACTGACCCCGAAGTTGATTTCTCCTAAAGCTTCGTCAAATTCAGACCCAAGAGGATCATCAAACTCGTCAGCCGCCAACTGCATTCCGCTGTTAAAAGAGTGACCTGCCTTCAAGGCCCTGGCAATCAGATCCAGGGCTTCCGGGAATTGATTTCGGAATTTTTCCATCCGCTTCTGTTTTAATGCGTACAGTTGTAGAAAGGGTGTACATGTCAGAGAGAACGCCAAGAAAAGGGACAAGAGCCGATTCAACAGGAAAAAATTGATCCCCATAAAGCCCACCGTTCCTAAAAAAAGTGCCAAAAGAATATAGAAACCCGCCGGATATGTTGAATTGGCCTTGATGGTGAGGCTGTCAAGGGCACTGATGCCAGGTATTTTCAAGAGCATTTTGTTTAAAAAGGGAATGTCACTTAAAACTCTCCTTTTTACGATGTCGATTTGTCCGGTTTTGTTTTTTTCGTAGGTGTGCTTTCTCAGCCGTTTGCGTATTTTGGCGCAATTTACCGAGCGCATGTTTCTAACGGCATAAATGAGAAGCTCAATAATGATGATGGCTATGAAAAAAATGATCGCGCCGATAACAAAGATATTCATTCCATAAACCTTTCCCATTAAACCTCTACAAAAATTGACGGATCAAACAGATCCTGTGGAATATGTATTCCGGCCACTTTAAATTTTTCGGTGAACCGTGGCCGTATACCATGAAACTGAAAACAACCTTTTACGTTCCCCTCAGGGTCTATCATGTCTTGACGAAATGAGAAAATTTCCTGCATGGTGATGACCTCACCTTCCATGCCGGTGATTTCCTGCAGACTCACGAGCTTTCTTTTCCCATCAGCCAGTCGTGCAACCTGAATGATGATATTGATGGCTGAGCTGATAAACCGCCTCAAAAATACACTTGGAATATCAAAATTTGCCATGGCCACCATGGTTTCCAGACGAATGAGTGCATCCCGTGGAGAGTTGGCATGAATGGTGGTCAGGGATCCGTCGTGGCCGGTATTCATGGATTGAAGCATATCAAAAGCCTCGGCCCCCCTGACTTCTCCCACGATAATTCTATCCGGACGCATTCTCAGACTGTTCCGGACGAGATCCCTTTGAACAATCTCTCCCTTTCCCTCGATATTAGACGGACGTGTTTCCAAACGAACGAGATGCTCTTGCTTGAGTTGAAGTTCTGCTGCGTCTTCGATGGTGACAATTCTTTCATTATCCGGTATGAATCTGGAAAGCACGTTAAGCAGGGTGGTTTTTCCGCTACCGGTTCCGCCGGAAATGAGAACATTCAGCCTCGCCTTTACAATACCCTGTAAAATATCCTGGATCTCGGGAACGAGAGTTTGATAATTGATAAGATCCTCCAGCTCGAGTGGATTGACTGCAAACCGCCGTATGGACAAAATTGGGCCGTCCAAAGCCAGCGGCGGAATAATGGCATTGACACGCGAGCCGTCGGCAAGCCTGGCGTCCACAATGGGTGTAGATTCATCGATACGGCGTCCCACGGAAGAGACGATCTTGTCGATGATTTTTCTCAAATGGGCATCGTCCTTGAACCGTCCATCCGTGGGTTCCAGCTTTCCAAATCTTTCCACGTAAATATGCTTAAATGTGTTGACAAGAATATCGGAGATTGTGGGATCTTTTAAAAAAGGTTCCAGGGGACCCAGTCCCAGGACTTCATCCAGCACCTCTGTGAAAATCTTTTCTCTTTCGTTGAGGTTCAAGGGCAGGCTGTAAGACTCTTCACGTAGAATGTTTTCTACGACCTGACGGATTTGTGCAATGAGGTCTTCACGTTCCAGCGTGTCAATCATGGAAAGATCGATGAGATCCAGCAGTCGATCATGAATTCTGGACTTGAATTCAAAATACCCATCCGGTATGTACTTGTTTGTGGATGAATCGGCTGTACTTATGGAATAATCATTGTATCTTACAACGTTACTTTTGATGTTCGTTATGACGCTCTTCTTAGATGTTGTTTGTTTATTGTTTTGGTTATTCATATGAAAATCTCTCCATTGAAAATACATCAGCGATTAAAAAACCCCCATTTTTTTTTGGGTTCCGCTTTGGCTCCGGGAAACATCGTCTCCGACATTTGTTTTAAAGATTTGACGATTTTAGACTTTGGTGCTATTTCAGGCAGAGATTTTCCGCTGTTGATGGCAGACATGGTGGTTCCGTAATCATTGGGAATAATCCAGAAGAAATCATGCCCAATGCCTTTTGTTGCGTCTTGTACAGAGATTTCGCTTTTACTAATATAGCGGTTCAACACAACCTTGATGCGTTCTTTGCGCAGGTATCCAAGATCGATGAAGGACCTTAACAGCTTGCTTGTATTGGTCAGGCTGGGCAGGCTTAGAACGGATATTAGAAGAACCTCATCAGACATTTGAAGTGTTTTTAAGGTGGCCTCATCCGTAGATTGCCCGCAATCGATAACCACATAATCGAACATACGTTTCATGACACCCAAAAGTCGTTCCATGATATCAGGAGTCGGTGCCTGATGGCCGTCCAAATAACCAGGGGATGGAAGAACATGTACGCCGCTGGAATGCTTTGAGAGCACATTCATGAGAAAGATATCATCCACACGCTCAATATTCTTGGTAATTTCACCCCAGTGATATTTGGGATAGATTTCTAGAAAAAGAGAGATTTCACCGAAAAGGGTGTTCATGTCTAAAATAGCCACGGACCGATCTTGTTCCTTTTGAGCAAGGGTTACCGACAGATTCACGGAAATAGTGGTTGTGCCGACGCCCCCCTTGCTGCCCACAATGCTGATCAGTGTGCCGAATTTTTGATGGGTTGCCGGGCTTGCAGGTGCTCTTCTTTCTTTAAATCGTTTGAGGGCCTGTTCCACGTCGCTTCTTTTGATAGGTTGAGAAAAGAATTCCTTAACCCCGATACGAATGGCCCGCATCAGCATTTCCGAACCTGTTTTTTCTGATGTTAAAAAGATTTCAGAGTCTTTACCTGAGACCAAGCGGGATTGAATCAGGTCGAACTCTTCTTGATTACCGTTGATCTCAAATATGTAAAGATCAGGCGTCAGAGCACCATCAGATTTGATAATTCGGCATCCCTTGACGGCTCCGATAATTTCAGAAAACTCTTTGGCGATGGCCGGATTCATAATGTTTAGTTTGATGTTTTGGATGTTAGATGTCATTCAGACTCTCCTTGCCTCAAGATCGTCATTATACATAATAACAAATATTTATTTTGTTCTGTCAGATTGGAAATCGTGCCTTTTAGGTTGTCAAGGTTATCACCGCCCCGGCCAAGGATATACGACGTATTAGAATCCAAATTTACGCTGACCATCTTATCCAGCAGTGGGTTCCATGCGCATGATCGTCCTGCCTGAAATCGTAATCGGATTAATGATCCCAATGATCTGTGAAAGCAAAAAATTGTAGTCGAAGCTTACGGCCACAGACAGATCACTTCCATCGAGAGAAGGCACATCTATATCAGCTGCAGACAGGTTGATAAAACCATCGAGTTTTAAAAGCCTACCGTTACAGTAGTTTAGAACAATCTGCTTTACTTCCGAAACGGTAATTCCCGTGATAGCAGCACGTGCGGCTTCTCGGCTGGCATTGGTTAAAATCTGTTTGTTGTAAAACATCAAACCGAACTCGATGGTACCAAGAATCAGAAGAACAAGCATTGGCAGGATGATGGCAAACTCAACTGTCGCGGCGCCATTTTGGCCGATTTTTCGGTTTTGCGTTTTCACAGTATTTCTCCCTGGTTCATAAACACAAACTTTACTTCAGGTTGATAAGATTAATCGGTTGTTTATCTTCCTTAATCTTGAAACCGTCCCTGTATTTTTGCATATTGTTCTCTGAAGCCTGACCGTCCAGAGAATCCACCGGATTAAGGCTTTTGTTCGCATCAGGGTTAATCATCTGGTTGTAGACAGCGGTCTCATAAGATTTTCCCCAGTTTCGCTGAGATAGTGTTTCAGTTCCGCTGCATGCCGTTACCAGTAATACAGCAACTATGATTCCGATTATGATAAGGCTGTTCTTGATCATCGCCTCCTCCTCGATCCGTCGACATTTAAGTGCCCGGCATTTGATTATCAATATTTACGATTCTTCTTTTTTCATTGTTTATTTATCACTTAATTGCTTTCCGGAATGGTATGCCCGAAATCACCGTACAACTTTCCTCTGACGGCCGGTTGTCCGTTCTCTCTGCCTTCCAATCGCCCTTCGAGGTAGAACTCTGCATCACTGGGTTCGATGTAAAAATCGGTGGGCAAAGTTTGGTTTGCCATGTTGAGTGGTTTCACCAAGTGAGGTGTGACAATGATTATCAACTCTGTCTCGTTCTTTAAAAAGGACTGACTCCGGAACAATGCCCCAAGTATGGGAATGTTTCCCAGAATGGGAAATTTTGAGACTTGTTCTTTGATGGTATCCCGAAGAAGTCCTGCGATTGCAAAGCTCTGACCGTTT
>JAFDCA010000397.1 GCA_019313025.1 Deltaproteobacteria bacterium | reverse complement strand
TTTTAAATAATCTTTCACCTTGCTGATTTAACTCGCGGGCAACTGTTTGCCCATCATTGCTGCGGCCGGTTTGAATAAAGGCTGAGGCACTGTTTGTGTAATTTTCATGATGGACCTTGGTTGATATTTTTTCTAAGAACGCTAAAATTGAGATGCCAAAGCGCGGAAGCATTTCGTAGGATCGCCTGGCTTTTTTTTCAGAATCGATAGGGTTGCCGGCAAAAAGGGCACGGGTGGAATTTGAAAGGATCGTATCAAACAGTTTTATGGGATCATTTTGGCAAAGTGATCGGCGGCTTTCACATCTTTTGCCAAAGATGTAATTGGATACCTGGTTGCCCATAGCATGCCATTGTTTATCGTCCCAGCGAACAGCGTGTTTGATATGAAAAGCAAAGGGGCAGTCCCATTTTTTTATCGGAACGCGATTTAAGGCTGGAATGAGCGGCGCCCAGTAGTCCCACCAGGTGACACCGATACAGGCATCGGACTGGGGAAAACAGGATAGAATGGATCTGTCGAAAAAGAAAAAGTCAAACCCGCGATCGTAGAATTCCCCGTCTAAGTTCTCCAAGGAGTCAATTTCAACGCGCGAGCCATAGACCATGCTATTTTCTGCTTCCCTTAAAATATGAGGGATAACGCCGTTTTCACTGAAAAGAAAAACATCTGAATTCACAATTCCAAAAATTTGCTCATCGCCGGACTTAAAGAATTCCAGAAAATCATCAAAATAGATGTAGGGCTTTCCGTAGAGTTTTTGCGCGTTCCTGTGGGTACGGATAAATTGCACTTCGGGAAATGAATCTTTCAGGATTTCAATTTCTTCCGCACAGTTCAGCGAAGCCACCTGAAAGCCAAGCTTTTTCCAGCTGTCAACGGTTTTTACCTGCATATCGATGTCGCGCGGGGCAAGACTGGTTCCAATCGTGATCGTTTTTTGTTGCTTAAGATTGGATGTTGGCGCACTTACAGGTATCGTAACATTCTTTGGAACGGTAACATTTGATCTATCTTGCGTCTCCCGCATCCCTCCAGCGACGGCATCCTGACCGATAGAGTTTTTTATGGAAACATTGTTTACAGAGGACTGATGGAGCTGTTGATATAACCTGCGATAGGCTTGCGCCTGTGGGGCGCTGTCATATTCAGTTAAAGCTTTTTCCCGGCAGGATTTTGTAAAATCAATACCGTTTTTATGTACTGACAGAACCCAATCAATACCTTTAATCAACCCATCAATATCTTTGGGTTCCGCCAGGTATCCGGTTTTTTGATGCTCGATCATCTCGGGGATGCCGCCGGCGGCAAAACCGACGACCGGGGTACCGCATGCCAAAGCCTCGGCAACCGTATTGGGAAGATTATCTTCTAAAGAGGGAATAACGTACGCATCGGCTGCATTGTACACATCGGCAACCTGCTCCTCGGTTTCAACCGCACCTAAACTGTAGACCGGGTAGTTGCATGAAACTTCTGTATCCTCCGAAATTTTGCCAAACGTAAGAATACACAGGTCTTGTTTATTGACTTGAGGCAATTTATTAATGGCTTCCGATAGATATTTGAATCCTTTGCGGGTATTTTCCACCGAATCGGCACCGAATAAAATCACCTTTTTTGAATTGGAAATGTTTATTTTGCTACGAGCTTCTGATTTTATACCCGGTTTAAATGTGTCTAAAGGAAATCCATTGGGGATAACCTCGATGGGATGCCCGGACAAGAGGCGGCTCTGAACGGCACAGTCAGCCAGCCATTTACTGGGGGTGACGATATTTAAATTTAGCTTCTTGAAAACTTTATATTTTTGATTCGAAATTTGTCTCGATAAATCTTCTTCAATGGCAGACCCCAATTGAGGGCAAGCGCCGCAGCCTTTTTTATATTTCTGACAATTTCCGGAATAATGGCATCCACCCGTAAAGGCATTCATGTCATGCAGGGTCCAAAACACGGGTTTGCCGGCAAAGGCTTTAGGAGCAAGGCGATAGTCCATAAGCCCAGCCACCCAGTGCAAATGAATGATGTCGGCTTGTCGAATCTCGTGAATAAGATCTAACTTTGCATTGGAGTAACAATCGGTAAATCCTTCTATACCCTCGTATAAATCCGGATATTCCGAAAGTACAGAATCCCAGTGCATCCACTGTCTGGACCACAAGGGGGACTCAAAATAAGATGCATCAAAACACTTGACTACCGCATCGGCGTATTCAAACGGCACCACTTTTAGAGCTGGATCTGCACTGCTTTTATTCATGACCAGCATCTGCGAATCAACACCTGCTTTCTGCAAACTTTGATGCAGGCGCCGGGCAGCTATGCCGGCACCCCCGGTATCGTGGGTACACAGGTGAACAACCTTAACTTTTGAACGTTGCCTTCTTATTTGGTGTCCGCCTAATGCGATAGACGGTTTTTGATCTGACTGATCTCTCGTCTTTCCGCAACCATGCAGGTAACCAAGCGACGCTAAAGAATCACCGGCGATGCTCAGGATACGCTCTATATCGCTTTCTGCTAACTTGTTCTCCCAGTCCCCGGCAATACCTTTTCTAAAGAAGGACGCTGCATTTTCATCTCCAGGATCTCTTTTTGACAGTCGCTTGAAACTAAAAATGTCAACCGCTTTTTCAATTCGACGTTCTGATATTGCGGTATTGAATTTAGAAAAAATGCTTGCCAAAACTGAATGGGTTAATTTTAACAAATCTTCATAACGTAAAATGATATCCGGAGATATCTTTAGCCCTTGATTTACGTGCTCAACCCATTTTTCAGTGTAGTGCCGTACAAATTCAGAAAAATCTGATGAAATTTCTGAAGGGACCGTTTGTGCAGAGGTACCACTACTCAAATAATAATAATAGGAGACGATGACATCTCTTACGTCTCGCACCAAATATATCACCGGTTTATTATGATCACTAACCGATCCAAATTTGTGTGTTTTTAAAATCCTGCCAACCTTGTCCTGATAACTTGTATGGCTCAGGCCACCTTTAACGTAGTTACGTTGATATTGATCCCGGGGGTGAATTCCAGGTTCGTCCAAATCATCGTATTCGCAATTCAAACAATAAGCTAACAAATAGCACAGCCACGTGTTGCCCGATCTTGGATAACCTAAAATGTACATAGAATGACTAAGCTCTCTTCATGTAAAGATTCATTTTGATCTTTGCACCGATCAGATAATCAACTTATACATCTCAAATACATTGCTTCAATTTTGGCGGCGATCTTTTGCCAGGAAAATTGCTCTGCGCGCCTTCTGGCAGAATTTGACATTTGCCTTCTCTGCTCCGGATTTAGGTATAAGGTTATCAAAGCGTTGATAAAACCATCTGTATGGCCTTTGGAAATAAGGACCGCTGATTCTGCTGACACATATTCTCTAACCGCTGAAATGTCTGTTGAAATAATGGATAAACCGCAAGCCAAGGCCTCAAGTATCGAATTATTGGCAGTCGCATTATTTAATGGCAAAAAGGCCAGGTCCGAATCTTGATAAAGCTTTAATAATTCCTCATCGCTAAGTCCGCTATGCCAGATCACATTTTCACAAC
>JAFDCA010000396.1 GCA_019313025.1 Deltaproteobacteria bacterium | reverse complement strand
GCACCTTTTCAGATTGTGTTGTGGACCTGTAGGTTTCGAATCTTTCAACCGGTTCACTGGCCTCTTTTTTAACTGTTTCCGGTACGTTCGGTCTATCATGAACTTGATTGGGATTTGAGGCCAACGTCGGAATCTTATCCGGGGTCTTTTCGGTTATCGGCACCACCACAGGTGCCTTTTCTCCCAGATTGGACGTCACGGAACCGGCCGGTGTTGTTTTTGGCGATGCCATTTCCTTTGGTGATTCTTCTTCGGGTGAAATTTCCGTTGAATCATCTGAAGCACCTGTTGGTTTGACTTCCGTTGTGTTGTCACTACCATCCGATTCCGGTCCACCCGGATTTTGGGTAACGGTTTCAGAAATGTTCTTTTGTGGAGACTGTTTCGATGAAACGATCGATGAAGTTTCAGGCTCTTTTGAAATAGTTTCTTTCAACAAGGTGGAATTCGGAGATGTTTCTACGAAATAACGGGAATCTCCCACCTTTCCAGCTTCAATCCGGTTGGGACGGTCCGGTGTTTCAGGGGAAACGGGATCCATGGGTGGTGTGTTATTTTCCGATTTCGTGATGGCCGAAACATATTTGCTGGCCTGCTTTTCAGCCAATGCAACCAAAGATTCGGCATTGTTCTTACCATTATTGTAAAAAATAAAACCGCCGGCAACTCCGATAAGTAAAAGAAAACCCATGAGTAGGGGTGATTGATAAAAACGCTTTTTCGGAGGCCTTGGGGGTCTTGGCGGCTCACTCATTGGGTATGCCGGGCTGAACACCTCCTGATTGCTCGCCTGGTGTATAGAATCTTCTACAGGAACAAATGGATCAGCCGTCGGTTCGTTATCTATTGTATCACTCTGGAAAGATTGAAGATCATCTCTAAAGTATTCAATATCTTTTCCAGAAGTTCTTTTTGATACCAGCAGCTCCTCCCTGCACTCCCTGATGAGATCTGCCTTGATAACTTGAATCTCTCGAACATAGCCACTCAACAACGCATAATCGCACATGATATTGATCAGCCGGGGGTATCCGTCAGAAAAGATATAAATCTCGTCAATAGCGCCGGAGTCAAAAATAGGCGCTTCTGTGCCAGCGATCTTAAGGCGGTATGTAATATACGCGGCTGTTTCATTCAGGGTCAGTGGATCGATGTGATACCGGATCGAAACTCTCTGTCTAAGGGCTCTATATTCATATTTCTGCAAAATATCGATAAATTCATTCTGCCCCACAAAAAAGATATTCAGCAACCTGGTGTATTCGGTCTCAAGATTCGATAAGAGCCGAATTTCCTCAAGCAGATTTTCATTAATCCCCTGAGCCTCATCGATAATCAAAAGAACGCTCTTTTTCTGTTTGTGGGCCCGGGTTAAAAACTCCGTAAACTTAAGGGTGAACTTGCCCTTGCTTTCAAAGACTTCCCCCATTTCAAATGCAGCGGCAACTGTGTTGAAAAAATCAAGGACTTCAAGCCTGGGATCATAAATGGTGGCTGTTATCGTATCCTCTTTAAGGCTCTTTAACAGTGCATGGATGAGCGTGGTTTTGCCGGTCCCAACATCCCCGGTAAGGACAAGCACCCCTTTGTTTTCCAAAATGGCATATTTCAGGACTGCCAGGGCTTCTCTGTGTTTTTCGCCCAGCCAGAGAAAATCCGGATCCGTGCTCATTTGAAACGGTTTTGTCTTAAGATTGTAAAATGAGAGATACATAGTCGCTTATATTCTTAGGGGCTTCGCCCCAATTGGAACAATGGAATAATAAATCATCTATTTTGAACTTCGAAAATTCGAATATTCTTTAACAGTATTCGGATGTAAAACTTTAAAACTTGAATATTTATTGTTGGGTGATTCTAGCAGGTTTTGGCTTTTCCTTTTTTAAATTTCGGTCTTCTATCTCCCCATAATATTGATAATAACTGTAATATCGATAGTAGGGCTGATATCCAAAGCGCCTGCTGACATCAATCTTGTTGATGATGCATCCCAGTATCTTGCCCTGGGAATTAAGGATACTCTTTTTAAAATGACGTATGGCATCTCGGGTGGTTTCCCCCATGCTGCTGACCAGCACCACACCCCCCATACTTCTTGAAATCACCAATGAATCAGCAAAACCCAAATAAGGCGGCCCATCAACAATCACGCGATCAAAATCCCGGTTCAGGGTCTCCATCAGCTGAGAAAAACGGACCGAGGCCAAAAGTTCAACAGGATTGGGCGGTGCAGGCCCTGCTGGAATAAAACACAAGTTAGAAATGCCATTCTGACAGATCAATCCTTCGTCATTAACACCGGACAAAAATCTGGACAGACCGGGACTGGACGGATTTTCTTGGTCCTGAAAAAATTTATGGAGCTTCGGTTTTCGCATGTCCGCATCGATGAGAATCACATTCTCGCCTGATCCTGCAAAAGCCAGGGCCAGATTGGCCGCCATTGTGGTTTTACCTTCAGAGGGCTTGATGCTGGTTAATAGAAAGCTTTTGGCCTGGTCAGCGGTGCCGGCCAGTTGAATCGACAATTTGGTGCTTCGAATGGCCTCGGAAAGTGGCGACCGGGGATCTTTTATAAATGTTTGTTCAACCGGATATTTATCAGTTTTGGATAGCGGGGCCACCCCGAGGATCGGGATACGAAATCGATCGGAAATCTCGTCGGGATTGGTGATGGTATCGGTATAATATTCCAGAAAAAAGGCGATCCCAACCCCGCCCAACAGACCTACCACCAAGGCTAAAAGCAAATTCAATTTGACCTTGGGCTTAAAGGGCTTGATGGGCAGCATGGCCTTATTTACAATATGAATGTTGCTGGAGGATACCCCCACCATCGATTCGATTTCTTTGGTCCGCTCCAGAAGGCTCTGATAGATTCCTTTATTGGTTTCTACTTCCCGTTCCATAATTTTATATTGGGTTGCACGCTCGTTCAGATCAATGGCCATCTGTTTTTGCATTTCAACCCGCGACCGCATGGTCTTTACTTTTTCCACGGCAGCCCTGTATTCATTTTCAATGGCCCAAAAAACCCTTTGCTCTTCCATTTTGATGCGATTGCCGATACTGTTCATTTTTGTCTTTAAGGCTTTCACCGCCGGGTATTCATCATGGAAGGTCACCGCCAGATCCTCATACTCAGATTGCAGTCGGGCATACTCGGCCTTTAAAGCACCAATCACTTCATTGCCGATGACCTGGGGTAAATGAGACAGTCCATCTAAAGAAGCCTGTTTGTAAATAGATTCTTTGCTGATCACTTCGGTTTCAGCCTCAGCAAGGGCGGAATTCAATTCCTCGAGTTGGCGATATACACTGTTCAGCTTGGCGTCCAGGGAGACAATCCCCGACTGCTTGCCGAATTTGTTCAAGTCCTCTTCGGCCTTTTCAAGATTGATTTTTGCCCGGTCGATCTGCTTAATCAAAAAATCACGGGCCAGTTGGGAGGCATCGAGTTTTTTCTCCATATTCCAGCGAACAAATTCCTCGACAAATGCATTGACCACGTTTTTTGACAATTCTCGATTCGGGGATGTAAACGAGACGCCGATGAGCATGGAATTTCTTTTGGGAGAGATCTCAAGATTGTTTTCAATAAATTTCAGCAGCTTTTGCTGTTTAATGGCCTCTGCCGATATCTCCATTGAATGCTCGTTTTTATTATCACTGCTGATGATGGTTTTAAGCCATCCTTTGAACCTTGACATCAATCCCGGATTTCCACCTCCCTCCAATAATTCCTCAATCACAGGATTCTCTGCCAGCTCGAGCGTTTCAATGACGCGCCGGGCAAGCTCGCTGTTTTGAAGCAGATCCACCTGGGTT
>JAFDCA010000395.1 GCA_019313025.1 Deltaproteobacteria bacterium | reverse complement strand
TCGTGTAACCTAAAAACTGCATAAATATTTTTGAAAAGGAAAATATAAACCATATTTATAAACAGACAAATCCTATTTCGAAGTAGGCCCGGGCGCACTTTATAGCTCTGTATGGATGTTTAAGAATTTTTCAAAATTTGTCATCCTTCAGGATCGCCGCTTTCACCGCATTTACTGTGTTGCAGGGCGTTCGCAGTAGCTTATTACCGCTTCACGTCCTGCGCCTTTCGCAGTGAAACGAAGATCCCGCTATCGGGGGCAACTGCGACGAAATCGACAATTGCAGATTTTAGGTGTGAGGTAAACCCATGATCTCAAATCGAACCAAAGAAATGACGCCGTTTATCGTTATGGACGTTCTTGAGAAAGCCCACGAAATGGAGCGTCAGGGTATTCATGTGGTCCATCTGGAGGTGGGCGAGCCTGATTTCGACACACCTAAGTGTATCAAGGAGGCTGCCTGCAAGGCTCTGGACAACGGATATACCCATTATACACACAGTCTGGGTATGCTTGAACTTCGAGAGGCCATTAGTCAGCACTATTTCAATACATACCGAGTTTCCGTGGATCCCAATCAAATCGTTATATCATCGGGAACGTCCCCGGCCATGTTTGTTATGTTTTCCGCACTTCTTGAAAAAGGGGACCAGGTCATAATTTCAGACCCCCATTACGCCTGTTATCCAAATTTTATCAAATTCGTCCAGGGTGAGCCGGTACTTGTACCCGTTTTCCAGGAAGATGGATTTCAATACAAACCCAAAGACATTAAACAAAAAATTACCCGAAAAACAAAGGGAATATTTATCAACTCACCGTCCAATCCCACTGGAAACCTGTTGTCAGAGGAAAGAATGGCAGCCATCGCTGATCTGGCTTCAGGCACGAATTCACCTTACATCATATCAGATGAGATCTACCACGGCCTTGTGTATGAAGGAAAAGAACATTCGATACTGGAATTTACTCAAAAGGCATTCGTTTTTAACGGCTTTTCGAAGTTGTATGCCATGACGGGTTTGAGACTTGGATACATGATCGCACCAAAACACTTCATTCGACCGATCCAGAAGATTCAGCAAAACTTTTTTATCTCTGCAAATGCCATGGTTCAGGTGGCCGGAATTGCGGCTCTCACAAAAGCTGAAAAAGACATTTTGGAAATGAAGAGAATCTACAACCAGCGCCGACAATACATGATCCAACGGCTCAAAGCGATGGGACTCGGAATTACCGTAGAGCCCACAGGGGCGTTTTATGTTTTTGCCAATGCAAAACACATATCAGAAGATTCATACAAGCTCGCATTTGATATTCTTGACAGGGCCCATGTGGGGGTAACACCCGGCATTGACTTTGGCAAAAATGGGGAAGGTTATCTTAGATTTTCATATGCAACCTCCATGGAAAATATTGCCGAGGGGATGGATAGACTGGAGAATTATCTAAAAAACATACCGGATGCATGATACCCGGATACAAGATTCATGATATGGGATAATTGACACAAAATGTTTATCGTGCATCCGGCATCGTGTATCGTGTATCATGTATCCTGCATCCACTATCCTAAATCTTAAAAAAAACATCATGATCATAACTTCGGCGGAATTCATTAAAAGTGCCGTCAAACCATCCCAGTACCCTGCTTCGGGCTCACCGGAAATCGCCTTTGCCGGGCGTTCTAATGTCGGCAAATCATCACTGATCAACACTCTCGTTAACCGTAAACATCTGGTTAAAACAAGTTCCACGCCCGGTCGTACCCAGCTGATTAATTTTTTTCTTATAAACAAAACGATTTCCTTTGTCGATCTTCCAGGATTCGGATACGCTAGGGTTCCTGAATCTGTTAGAAAGTCTTGGGGTCCCATGATTGAAACCTACCTTAAAACAAGAAAACCGTTAAAAGGTGTGGTCCTTATCATGGATATTCGCCGAATCCCTGGGATGCAGGAACTCAATTTTATCGATTGGCTACATTATTTCAATATTCCCAGCATTCTAATTTTGACAAAAAGCGACAAACTGTCTAAAATAAAACAGAAGAACCAACACTTGGCCGTCGCCAAAGCCCTCAATGTAAACGAAGATGAACTGATCCTGTTTTCCGCCAAATCACGCATGGGAAAAGATGATGTTTGGAACGCTATTGAACGGTTGATCGGTCATTAACCACGATAACGATTTTTTATCTTAATAAACTATTTTGTATAGATTTATGGCGTCATTGAGTCAGTAAAAATTCCAAATAACAAAACAGGTGATGAACCTGAAGAAAAGCAAACGAATTGAAAAAGATTTTTCATCCATACTGGCAAACTTAAAAGAAAGGGATTCCTTAGTATTTAGAATTTGGAGCTTGCAGTTTGGAATTTATTTAAAATTTGAAGCTTGTGATTTGTTATTTCCGGTTTGTCCGGGGTGGGTATAACGTGTCAAACATGCAGGACAAAAAAAAGAATTTTAGATCCGGATTCGTCGCCATCGTCGGTGCACCGAATGTGGGCAAATCAACGCTTTTAAACCAGATGATGGGCGAAAAGATTTCTATTACCTCTAAAAAGCCACAAACCACACGGAACCGAATACTGGGTGTGGTTCATCGTCCTTCTTCACAGTTAATTTTCATAGATACTCCGGGGATCCATAAGGCAAAACGTCCTTTAAATATTCGAATCGTAGACGCAGCCCTTTCAGCATTAGGGAATGTCGATATCATCCTCATTATAATGGATGTTGCATATCCGGATCCCGAATCCGAAGCGTTTATTGTGAAAAAACTTGAAAAAATAAAACAACCGGTGATTCTTGTTCTGAATAAAATAGATCTTATTAAAAAACCCGACCTTCTTGCCATGATGGATAAATGGGCAAAGGAATATCCATTTGAGGCCATCATACCGGTTTCTGCCATATTGGGAAATCAAATTGATGAACTCGTTGAAACCATGGAGCCCCTATTGCCGGAAGGCCCCCCTTATTATCCTGAAAATATCCTTACGGATATGCCGGAACGCTTTATTGCCGCTGAAATGATTCGAGAAAAGGTTTTTCGTCTCACCGGCCAGGAAATACCCTACTCCACGGCGGTCACGATCACTACATTCTCCGAAGAAAAAAATGGTGCCCTTGTAAAAATAAACGCCACCATTCACGTCGAACGGAGTTCCCAAAAAGGCATGATCATCGGAAAAAACGGAAGCAAACTAAAGATGATCGGCACGGAGGCTCGAAAAGAGATAGAACGAATGGTAGGTGCCAAGGTTTATCTAAAGCTTTTTGTTCGGGTACATAAAAACTGGAGCAAAGACACAAAAGCCCTTCGAAGATTTGGTTACTGATGATTTTGTCCTATCATCCCTGTTTTGAAGCTGATAAAAATCGACTCTGTGCCGGACGAAAGCCCGGAGCAGGCGATGTTTCGGCAATTCAAGAAGCCGATGCCGTCATCCTTCCCCAGGGATGTCACGAATCTCTCTACACATTGGCGCGCAATACGTGTAAGCATGTCTTTCCAAACTTTGATGCCAAGTTTAAGTACAAAGGAAAGATCGGTCAGATTCAGCTTTTTCAAAAAACAAACGCAGCACATCCCAAAACCGAAATGCATCAAAATATGAATGCATTTTCCATGCATTATGGAGGTTCTTTGGAAAAACCGAATTTTGATTTTCCGTTTGTATTCAAATTTGACTGGGGCGGGGATGGAGATAACGTCTATCTGATACAATCGGTTGAAAATTTTTCAAAGGTGCTACAAACCGCCAGAAAATATGAAAGTAGCGGACAAAAGGGATTTATCATTCAAGAATATGTACCTTCAAACAACCGCTCACTCAGGGTTGTTGTCATCGGCCAGACAATTGTTTCTTACTGGCGGATCCAGCGCAATAAGGATTATTTTTTGTCAAATGTTGCAAAAGGAGCAATGATTGATTACGACGCCGACCCGGACCTTCAAAAAACAGCCGTCGAATCTGTTAAAGATTTTTGCAGTCAAACCAGGATTAATCTCGCCGGTTTTGATATCCTTTTTTCATTCCACTCAAAAGTTAAAACACCGCTTTTTCTGGAGATAAACTATTTTTTCGGAAGGCAGGGGCTCGGGGGATCTGAAAAATTTTATAATTTGTTAACAAAAGAAATCATGAATTGGATCCAAAGTCTCGGTTTGTCTCTTTATCAATAACATACGAAAAATGGAACCTTTTGCTTACAATCTGACAGAAGAAGAAATGAACAGGGAACGACGCAAGGCCAGAGAACTCAGAAGCTCTCAGTGGTGGAAGCGCCGTTGCGCCAAAGGCATCTGTCATTACTGCGGTCGTTCCACAGCCCCCAAGGAACTGACCATGGACCATATTGTGCCCATATCCCGCGGCGGCCACAGCACCAAAGGCAACATCGTTGCGGCTTGCAAGGAATGTAACAATGCCAAAAGGCATTTTCTTCCGATGGAATGGGAACAGTACTTAAAAGACGTCAAAAAGAAGTAAAGGATCCCAAGATTATGCGTATTATCACCCGGCCGGACTTCGACGGCGTTGTATGCGCGGCGCTACTATATGAAGTGGAAGACATAACAGAACCCGTGAAATGGGTTGAACCCAATGACATGCAAAGGGGCATGGTAAATGTTCTGCAGGGGGATATCATCGCAAACCTTCCGCATGATGACCGTTGTACGTTGTGGTTTGACCATCATCATACCAACAAAATCGACAAACCATTCGAAGGTGCGTTTAAAATAGCCCCTTCAGCAGCCGGTGTTATTTTTAATCATTATAAGGACCGATTCAAACACGATTATAGTGAATTGATTAAAGAAACCGATAAAATTGATTCTGCAGATTTATCCCTGGATGAAGTCCTTTTTCCCGAAAAGTACGGTATTGTATTGCTCTCCATGACGGTTTTGGGACGTGACGAATATGACGAACGCTACTGGAATCGGCTTGTGCATCTGCTCAGAAAATCTAAAATCGATCAGGTCCTCAAAGATTCCGAAGTTAAAGCGCGATGTGATGCGGCTGTTGAAAAGAATAAAATCTATAAAGACCTCTTAAAACAACATACAATACTCCAAGATCATGTATCGATTACAGATTTCCGCGTATTCGACAAAGTGCCCACTGGCAATCGTTTTTTGGTCTACTCACTGTTTCCCGAAGCGGTGGTAAGTGTTAAAATTCGCTATGATGACAAAGATAAAAAAAGGGTTGCCGTTAGTGTGGGGCACAGTATCTTTAATCGAAATTGTCAGGTGAATGTCGGGGTGATGCTTTCGGCGTTTGAAGGGGGAGGACATCGGGCTGCAGCATCATGCAGATTCGCAGCCAGCAAAGCGGATGATTATATCCCTAAAATCATAGATATCTTATTAAAAAATGAAAATAATGAAGATTGAATGTTGAGAATTCAACTACCCGTCAGATGTTTTAGGCGCGAGATCGTTTCCCATGAAAAGGGTTTCTTCTGACAGGGGAGTATGGCGTTGTTTGTAAAAATGGGGTCTGACTCCAGATCGTAGCGGGAGGAAGCAACCGCCTTAGGCCACAGCGTCGTGTGAGGTATCGGTGTGTAATAGGCCATTACGGGTGTAACGTTGTTTTGCCGGACGATGTTTATTGAATTCTCAATGGACGCCATGTCTTGTTCAGGCAGACCGACCAACAGATAGACACCGATCTTTTTTTGATGAAATCCCGCCGACTTCAGACATGTCAACGCCCGCTTAAATTCTTCCTCCGTTACCTTGGTATCCAATTCTTCTCTGGTATCAAATGCCGCTGTTTCGAGTCCGAGGCGAAGTGTTTCGAAACCGGCACGATACATCAATTGGGCGGTTAATCTTGAAATCCCCCGAATATGAACTGCATTGGGTGTGTGAAAGCGGATGTTGAGATTTGAATTGATAATGCCTTCGAACATGGGGATTGCACGTTTTTCTATATCCACAAGAAGTGCATCATCGTAAAACACAAAATCTTCTACATCAAATCGCTCATGCCAGTATTTAATCTCTTCTACCAAAGATTCCGGACTACGTAACATTCTTTTAGGATTTAAAAAGTGGGACGCACAGTACTTACAGAAAAAAGGGCATCCTTTTGACGTCAGCAACGGTATGTAGGGCGTCTTATTTTGAAGCTCAAATGCAGGATAAGGGTAGGTGTCCAAATCCGCAGGATCAAATTCCGGGGAAACCGTCACACCCGTATTCTCACCCACTCTCTCGAGGATATATTCCTCTCCAATTCCCGTTTCCCCCCGATCTGCGCCTGAATGGCTTATCGCATGCTCATAACAGAGGCTGGCATATATACCTCCCAGTATAATGGTCACATCCGGAAAAATCTCTCTGACCACCGCGATGGTCTCCTTTACCCCCGGGTACCAATAGGTCATCATAGATGTCATGAGCACAAGATCAGGCCGTTCAATGGAAAGAAGATCTTTTTTGAACCATGTTTTGCGGATTCCGTATCTGGAAAAATGCCGGGGTATATCGGCCAATCCGGATGGCTTTGTTATACGGGTTTTAAGATACGGGCCCTTGCCGAATCGGGCATAAGGGTCGGTCGGAGATGCCTGGGGATGAAAGCGATCCAGGCAGTCGATATAGGAAATTTTGAATCCATGACATCGCAGTATCGATGCAAGGGATAGAAGTCCCAGGGGTTTGGCCCAGAAATCATAGGCAGCAAAATCATGGATCCATGGATTGATCAAAAGGATATGAGGGCGATCGGATTTCACTAATATTTCAATGTTTAATCATAATCATCCGTTGGAAAATATTCCATGGATGTCTTTTTTAATTCCTCGCGACTGAAAAGAAGGGTGTAGTTGTCGATGGATGTTTTTTCGGAAATATTGCGGGCAATTTTCAGGCAGGAAGCCTCATCTTTGGCATGGATCATCGTATACAGGTTATATGGCCAATCGTCTCTGGGATTTCTTCGGTAGCAATGGGATACCGCACGAAAAGAGGCCACCTTTTTGCCCACCGTATCGATATCGTTTTCATCAACCTGCCATGCCACCATCGCATTGGCTTCATATCCTGATTGTTGATGGCGTAGTGTTGCGCCAAACCGTCGGATCACCCCTTTATCACAAAGTTTTTTCAGGCTTTTTAGGAGCAAATCTTCAGAAATACCCAAATTTTCGGCAATTTCTAAATACGGCCGCTCGGTCATCGGGATATCTCCCTGAATTGAAGCGATAATTCTTTTATCCAGTTCGGTCAACATAAAACGATTTAAGGGGCTGGAACAAAAAAAGTCAAGGATTTTTCTTTTCGGGAAACAACCGGAGAATTTCTTTTTCAGAGGCTTTGCAAATTCCTCGCTCAGTGATAAAACCGGTTACCAGTCTGGCTGGTGTCACATCAAAAGCAAAATTTGCGGCCGGACTGGATTCAGGCGTAATCAGAATGTTTAAAGTCTTCCCTTGATCCATGCCCTGGACATAGCGAACTTCATCCGGATCGCGCGTTTCGATGGGAATCTCTTTTATTCCATTTCTAAGCGTCCAATCGAATGTGCTGGAAGGAAGGGCAACATAAAAAGGGATGTTGTTGTCCCAGGCTGCAAGCGCTTTGAGATACGTTCCAATTTTATTGGCAACGTCTCCGGTATAAGTGGTTCTGTCGGTACCGACAATCACCATATCCACCAGGCCGTGTTGCATAAGATGGCCGCCGGCATTGTCGGTGACAACCGTGTGGCGTATGCCGTATTTGCCCAACTCCCAGGCGGTCAGCCTTGCACCCTGGTTTAGGGGTCTGGTTTCATCAATCCATACGTGGATATCGATCCCTCTATCATATGCTGCATACATCGGCGCAGTAGCCGTACCATATTCGATACAGGCCAGCCATCCGGCATTGCAATGGGTTAGCAAATGGACGGTTTCGCTATTTTTTCTTCGACTGATGTCTTCGATCAAATCGACCCCGAATTCGCCAATCTTTCGGCAGTTTTCAGCTTCGTGCTCGACAATTTTTTCAGTTTCTTTTCGAGCGGTATTGATCTTATCTGAAGCATCCGATATTTTGAACACCGCTGAGCAAACCTTATCCACAGCCCAGGAAAGATTTACCGCTGTTGGTCTGGCTGATTTTAACCTGTCGCATTCCTTTTTCAGATAACGGTCTTCAATAATTTTCACCGGCGAGTTCAATGTCGCGAGATACACACCATAGGCCCCTGTAATACCGATTAGCGGAGCCCCTCGAACATACATCTCTTTTATGGCCGTTATAATATCATCAACCGTCCTAAGATCGGCAACAACAAAATTATGGGGAAGCAGTCGCTGATCGATGACCTTTACCGTTTTAGAATCTTTATCCAACCAAATGGGGCGCAAGTCTTTTCCCTCCACTTTCATTGTATAACCTCAATCTATTCTTAAGTAATTTGAATGCGTTGTAAAACGAGCGTAACATGCTTGCAAAAATCAGGTACGACATTATCTGAATATCACAGTATCGCATTGATTTAAAGTCGATATCAGCAGAATCATAACACGAGTTGTTTCTTTCCCCATTCCGCCAAGTTTCTATAGGGGCCATCGAATCCATTTTCTCCTTCGAATTCTCCGGTATCCGGATCGATAGCGACAAATGGCGCCTTTAGCTGTTTTTCGATATTGATTCGGATACTTGAGAATTTACACCCCCCTCAGGGTGCGCATAGGGTGCGTCTGGGTGCGTTGAATCCAAAGCATTGACATGCCTGTTATCATCGCCCCGCATCCAGCTCCCATAGATGTCGCAGGTGGTCTTGATGCTGCTGTGGCCTGCTTGTTGACTTACGTAATACTGTGATATGCCTTTACTGAGCAGATGAGCGCAGAACGC
>JAFDCA010000394.1 GCA_019313025.1 Deltaproteobacteria bacterium | reverse complement strand
TCACCTTTTTGTTTATATAAGAGCTAACTTGGGGGGAATTTAAGACTTGAAATTCCCGATCAGTAGAGTTGGGGAGGCTCCGCGAACTCACCTAAAAGGCTCGCTCGCCTCCCCAACATCTAACTCTCAGAATGGTACCAGGTATCCAAGATTGGAAAACAACAAAAAGGGTCATTTCTAACCCTCATTTTTACTCAAGTGTCGAGTCAAGTCCGTCCCATGGCAATAAAGATCATCGCTTTATATCATTTTCAGATCTAAACTTTTTGTTCACTATTTCCTTATTATAATTTCCACACGGCGATTTTTCTGTCTTCCTCTTGCTGTATCATTTGAGGCTATAGGTTTACTTTCCCCCCATCCATTGATCTGAAAATTTGTGTCTATCAGCTTCTCTATATCCACTAACCATTGCTTGACAGATACTGCCCGTTTAAAGGAAAGCTTCATGTTATATTCATCGCTTCCTTCGGAATCAGTATGGCCTTCAATCAATACTGTTTTTCTCGGATATGACTTGATAACTATAGCTACCTTTTTTAAAGCCTCTTGGGCATCGTGACGTATGTTGCATTTGTCGAAATCAAACAAAATATCGCTGGGCAGATCTATTTTGATCTCTGTTTCTGAGACTTTGGCTTCAAGGTCTTTCAAGGCCATCTCAACCTCTGTTACTTGGCCAATTATCGCGATTCCCGATCCAGAAGTTCCTTTGGGAATCCCAATAATATCCACCACATTTTTTTTAACTCCTATTACGTTTTTTTGAATGGCTACAGTTCCTCTGTCAGGTCCCAACCTCTTAATTGCGTCCCCACAAGCTTGCTGAACCTCAGGAGAATCTGGATCTAAATTAGAATAATCGATATTACCCCAAAGGGGAAAAGGAAGTAAGAGAAAAGTAAAGAAAAAAAGCCAGAGTAGCAAAGTAGATCTCATGTTTTTCACCTTTCACCATTATTTATCTTTGATTGGAACGTCTTCAAATGGAGCTGATAGAGGAAAAACAATACTAATCTCTTCTACTTCTTGAGGAGGGGCCGGAAACTTAAACCAGGATGTCCTACTCATGTTAGGTTTTATATTATCGCTAACAGCATTACAGATACATTCACCTTTGGCATCTTTTAGCGGAAAATACTTCTTCTGGTTGGTTTCATCTAATAAGTATGAGGTTTTATGAACATCCGGCCACCATGTTTTAACACTCTTGACAGAGATGTTCTTTAACCGCACTTTGACAGTAAGAACTCCTTTTTTGCGTTTGCATTGAATCAATTCAGCAATAATACCAGGATAGTTTGTTTCCTGGGATTGGATGACAGAATCGGACTGGGCAATAGCAAGAGAAATCATGGGGGATGAGATAAACACTGACCCAATCATGATAAAAATTGGCAAAACAATAAATAATAATAAAGCATCTTTCATGATATATACCTCCATTGAATTTTATTTCTATGAGCGTTCATATCATCAGGTAGCACTTTCAAATCTGATTTTATCTTTGAATCGGGATCGTTGTGCGTACTCGGCCCATGCCATCACTTTGTTAAAATAACCAATATCTGGCCAGTATATTGACTATAAGATTGATAAATAGGCATTATAATATCTGTAAAGAATTTAGGCTTGAAAATTCTGGAATACATCGCAAATATCAACGGTTGGGGTTGAGAATTTCATGTCGAAATCTTCAAAAATTTGGCCTTAAATTTGATTCTGAATACAAAAGACTTTAACGTTGGGGATACACATACAAAAAAGCAATCAAGAGGATTACAAACTTTTAAAAAAACCACAATTTTTACACGAGGCTAACTTTTCATTACATGGGAATTGGATTTCATCATCGGAAAATGTTTCTGCAATAGAAAAACAGATTCTACCGCCATTTTTTCCACCATTCATTCCATTAAAAAACTCATCAGTTGCTGCACGGCAAATTCCAAGGTCAGCAACCTTGTCACCTTCTGGTTCTCTCCCACATTTCATGTACTCCCAACAATTTTGTTTATTTAAGACCATTTCGATTATTCTCCAGTTAAGATGATAACCCTCTGAATAGAGGTTTAACGCTGAAAGTAAATGAATTAATCATTAGAACTGGAAAATGAGGTCAACAGAATATGAGGTATATCAAAATGGAAATCGAATCGAGATAGAGTGATGATTTTAAACGAGAATTAATCTTAATTTAATAGATTAAAAGCATAATGATGTCAATATATTTATAATTAATTCAAATATATACTACATTGTGGCAGATATTTGGTGGGGTGAATCTATTGAAATAAGGGATGGAAATGATTACAGGTCTTGCCAGAAAACCAAATATCGCTGACCTTTGAGATATGGAGACTATGTCTATAAATCAAAAGGTTGGATAGTGTGATAAATTACATTTAGCTCAGCCGCTTTAGTTGGGTGATAAGGGTGTATTTTGTGCCATCTTCATCGATGAGATTCATCATTTTGGCTTCATTGATTTGTTTTAAGACATCCAGTTCCATAAAATTTCCTGTATGTATCGATAAAAATCATTTGTATTACTCAGGCAGTGTGGGCATATACACACGAATGAATATTGTTACGACAATCGGAATTAGATACAAAAAATGATAAATTATCCATATAAAATTCTTGTTGAAGTTAAGGATTAAATATCTCGCCCATGGGATAATTACAGAAATAGCAAGAACGGCAGCAACCTCCATGACCATGTTCGACAAACTCGCTGTTTGCCCTATCTCTAAAAAAGTTAAAATAATCCAGACAGGCAGACCAATTGCTGGAAGCGCATAATCCCACCAATGAATTTCAATAAACTTTTTGCTCATTCTCACTGGAGGAATACCCATAGTTATAAGAATTACAATTATAATCGGTAAACTAACAAGCATTTTTAAAAAGTTTTCTTCGAGATATTGAGTATATCAAAAGTAGAATCCACGGTAAGGTGATTGCCAAATAACTAAAAATGCTGGGCGTGATATTGGCTATCAATCCCCAATCATCAGGATCCGGAAACCAATCCCAGCCGGTTGACACACCAAATGAAACTCCAAAAACAAAGGCAAGAACTATCCAGGCAGTGGTGTCAAATTGTCTAAGTGTCATTTTAAAATTTATTTTGATTAAGCAACTATTTTATTTAGTGTTTAGTATTCCACTTTTTTATTTCTTTGAGGCAACCTTCACATACAGCGATAATACTCGCAATGCTTTCAGACCTATCATTCCATTCGCTCTCTTCTTGAAGAAATTTATCGCATTGATCACACCAAGCATTCTCAAACGGCCATTCTGGTTCAGGTGGCTCATCTGGCATATTTAAACCGAGGTCTTCGCCATATTGAAGGTGCTTGCAAATAAATGCAGGGCGTCGGAATCCGTGGTGTGGGCATTCCATCATACAGTCTTTTTTTAGGTTATTTTCCATTTTATACCTATAAGAAAAAAGCAGATGAGATTAACCTTTCGGAAGCATTCACAAATGTTCGCAAATTCGGCTGAACTAATCAGCTTTATTTTATTGATCAATTTGAATTCTTAAGGCAATTCTTCTACTATCCACTGAAAAATGACTTTAAAGTCGTCAAAACACCGCTTACATATCCAGTGATAGCTATCTTTAGTTGCATAGCCTTCATCAAGGGCATCAGGAAGTCTTTCGAAGCTGAATTTCGCCCAACAGAATTCACAATGATCATGATCCCAAGTTTCACTATATTTATAATAACGTTTCAAATATAAAGTTACGCCTTTTAAATATTTTTCCTGTCCCTTTAATCTCCAATCGTTTATCTTAATCATAATTAAAAATTTCGTAGCAGCAAAAATAGTCATTAGTGTAAACTAATCTTAATAAGTTACACATTTCTATTTTTGATTAGTGTGAAAACAGATCTCTTATTTAATTCTAATATAGTATATTTCGAAGGCTTATTAGGATCAATTAGCAGCTTCATTTGTGATCGTTTGTCATCAGGGAACCAAAAAGTCTGAAAGAATTTTATTTTGATGTATTTCATTCCTGCATATTCATATTCAAATCTGAGCTTTGTTCCAAACAGACCCAGCTCAAAAGAAAATTGTTTAACTATAATCTCAACACCATTTTTTACGAGATATAATGCAGTATTGATCCTGTTAAATACAAAGGGAAGGCAAAAAGTGCTCACTATCCCGAGAAAAATCATAAGAACCAGTTTTAATGATTGAGGTATTTGAAAGAGAGATAATACTACAATAAATATCAATGAACAGAAAAGATAGTGAATATAAGCATCATTGATGATAAGTTCTTTTAAAACTTTGTGTGTTATTCTCTTCATACGTTTTATAATTTGGGGTTAGACTGTCATATTTACCAGTTTCTGGCCCATGATGGCGCCTGGATTCGATTCGGCTTTAGCATATTCAAATTATGTGAAAACTTCGTTGTCATATTTTTGCCTATGAGCTCGTAAAGCTTTAGCTCACCAGCAGATGTCGCCATGACTAAACGTCCCATTTTGTCAAAATCAGCCCAAACAGCTTCGGATAGTATACTTTCTTGGTTATCTTGATACCTAATGGTATAGAGGCATGAGCCGAATTCTGAGTACCTGTTCAGAACCAGTTCAGGATCTCGAGGTGAGCACTTTGAAAGTTCGATTATCTCTTTAGATCTCGGATTGAAACTCTCCTCGGAAGCATCGGTTGCTTTTGGTTTCCAACCATTCATTATGAACTGAAACTCCCGTGCTCTATTCCAGTTTGTATCAACGCCACCAAATTCATACGGGAACGGACAGCTCCCATGGAACGGCTGATCCTCACAAAGGGCGCCAAAGGCTTTAAGTTTTCCATCTCTCTCGAAATAGACCCCTGTCGTCCAGGTTCCGACGGTTTTCCGGGCACAAAGCGCTGTTAACCATTGTGGTTTGGATAATGCGAGGTACGAACCCCAACTCCCGTGTATTGCGAAATATGCTAAGACATTCCCATCTCGAGATACCGCAGACCTAGTTGGGTACAATGAACCCTTCATCCATGCACCGCTTTCAAGAGTGAATTTATTAAGATCCCATTTCAAGATATGCCACCAGGCAGTAGGACCACGCCGAAACACTACTCCGATGTCGGCACCTCTCGCAAGTAGCACGTGTAGTCTGCAAGTAATTGTTGATTCAGGCATTTTGTTGTTTTTATCCCAACCTTTTCTTGATTTTACAGAATCTAAAAGCGAGTTACGAATTCAGTCAACGACCACCGACCCTGTCGGTGGCTTAGGCCGTGAGTTAACAGTTTGTTATTTCTTGATATCTAAAAATATAACTTCACGGCTTTTTCCCAATGTCAATATATAGAAACTATCAAAAGTGTGGATAACGCTATTTTCCATCAGTCGCGATTA
>JAFDCA010000393.1 GCA_019313025.1 Deltaproteobacteria bacterium | reverse complement strand
GCACGAAAAACGGCCCGCTAAAATCGTGTGCTTTCTTGCCAGTATCGCCAGCATTCACAACAACAATTGAGATGCAGATATCATTTTAAACTGATATCATACCAGGTAAGTCCTCTCACATATAAAACTATTTTAAGGGCAAAATGTATTTTGAACACCTTTACCGTAAACATGTAGCCCAGTTATTCCTTGTCCGCTTAATGATCTTTGCTCTTTTATAATATACCGGTTACTATCTGGAACAAGATTGGCAATCTTAACTAAATCTTGTTTAGTATATTTGGATTTTTCATTAATAACAAAAATATAATCTATTTTTTCGCCTACCTTAAAATCCATTTGTAGTCCAACTTCACTTTTATGCCATTCAGCCCATGAAGGAATATTAGGATCAATCTTAAGTTGTTCCTGGCTAGGAATAAATTCTGCGGAAGGACGTCCAAGTATTTTCTTTACATCAGAAATTCTTTTACCTATTAGGTTATCGACATCAAATTGAACCGAGAGTTCTTGGAATGGAGTAGCAACTTCTTTCGTATCCCTCGCTTCTTTGGTTTCTTCCTTATCGCCCGCACAAGCAATAATTAAAAAAATTACCAAAAAAGATAGTAGAAATTTTTTCATGTCGACCTCCATTGAAAGTATTACAGAAAAAACCCTCTATATAAGAAATGGTGTCTTGATATTCAGTCCATGGCAACCTCTTGGTTGCAGGTTGTTTTTTAGCCTTCTTTGCTGACTTATGCAACTTCTTAAAGCATTTCTTATCTTTACGTACAATAGCACAGACTTTCCGGTTATGAAGCTCTTTGCAGTTAAGGTGATTATATAAAGGGCATTCTGGATGTTGTTCTGACATTTTTATATCTTGGGTTTGTTTTTGTATTTTTTAAGTGGGTCATATAACTCTATTAAATTACAAGAAAATAAAATGCAATAAAAAACCCCTGGAGAAAAAGAAGCTCCAAGGGCCTTTGCGAGGGCTGTAGCACCCCATGATTTTTAATATCTTTAACTTTATCAACCAATAGAAAATAAATCAAGGGAATTATTAATGTTATGTCTTATGATGTCGGGTGTGTTCTATATGTGACATAAAAAAACCTGGACCGTATGTGTGGGAGGCTACATTTTCTCGCACAAATCCAGGTTACGACCCAGGCTGTTTTGGCAATTACATTATCATAATTAAAATTTCAAGGATTTTTTATCAGAATAATTACACAGGAAATAAAAATAAAGGGCTGCTCAGCAACGGCTAAAACTGAGCAACCCCATGGGCCAAAGTGAGACAGGCCACGATTAAAATAATTATATCATATATTACCAACTTTTTCAAAAATAACATAGAAACCACAGTTGGTAGTGTGGCTCTATTTCATAAATAAAAAGGGTCTTCTGGAACATCTTTATATCCCCCACTCTCCTATAGATGCTCTTTCACTACAAAAGACCCAAACATTAACTGTCAGTCGGTTCTTTAGTTATTGTAATAAAGCGCAAGAAGGACAGTATAAATAATTGAGACGCTCAAAATTAAAAAGTTTACTATCATATCATTCCTCCTGAATTTATATATCGACAAATGAATTCAAAATATTAATCCAAATGATTAGGAGGTAGAGGTCGATAGAGATGTTTTTCGGGTTGTCTTGGGAAATAAAAGAACCCCCGAAAACGTAAGGTAGCCTCCCACGATAGTCAGGGGTTAATCAAGGGGATAAAATGAGAATTAAGAATTCCCACCTCTTTTGAGTATATCGGCAAATATATTTTAGATCTTTATTACAAAAGTTAGGGTATTCAGATGGAGAAGGGATTGTTTAACCCGGCTTTCAAGTTTATCCTAAAAAGCAAGCCCCTGAATAGGGGAGTTATCCAGGGGCTTAAGGTGGGCGGTTCAGTTGATGACAGAAACCGCTAAAAAGTGGTCAGCCAAAGAGGATTTGGCTTCAACAGATATATAATACCACATTGTGATATGTCAAGATGTATTTAAATCGTCTATATCCGGGTAATGCCCTGATCCGCTACTGGCTAACATTAATAATATACATAGCACCAGGAGGGCGATCACCACGATGGCAAACAGCATGATAACCACGTTCATTGTCGTAAATCCATTAAAGGAAAATAATCTTAATAAATATATCCAATTATTTATCTTCAGCCGATCCTTTTATAGGGGTTGTACTTTTTACAATTTATTAGAACCTATTAATCTAATGAAAAACTTTGTCTCTATCTGATAATTTCAGGCCTAACGCTATAAGGATTTTTCGTTTAGTTTCCATTCTACATGGTTTGCCATGCTCTATTCGTGTTAGCGTTTCTACTGATAAATTTGACATCTTGGCAAGCTCAGCCTTGCTTATCAAAAAAGACTCTCTAATTTCTTTTAAGGAGTTTGTTTTCATTTTTTTACACCTCAACTAATTATAATTATCTACGTAAGAGCCACATTTATTATTAAAGTGTTCCATAATTATATTACACAAAATATATTGCTAAAAAATGATATGTAAATAGATGATATGGTTCATTTTTATAGGAAAATCACCTACAAGTAGGTATTATTCCTGTAATCAACCTTCTCATTTGCGAAATATAAAACGATCTCACCTTGGCAAATACCAAAGGTTTTATTTGAAATCAGGTACTTACAGAATATCAACTTTTTAAAAAAATATGCTTCTCCCCTATTGACAATATATACTATAAAGCTTATATTTATAGAATATATAAAGTGGAGGGAGATGATGAAAAGTCTAATTATTAAGGGTTTCCCTGAAGATTTGCACAGGGAGATGAAGATTCAGGCAGCGGTGGAAGGTACTACTATCAAGGAATTGGTGATCCAAGCGGTTAAGGATTATCTGAAGAAAAAGAAAAAATGATGGGGTAATGTACGACAAGCTATGAGAAAACACCGATTCTATTATCATGTCACAGACGTGAATAATGTCGACCAAATCAAAAAAGACGGACTAAAGGCGAATGAGAAAGGGCTTATTTTCGTTTTTACTTACATGATTATCTCGAGGCTAATAGCAAAAGAACAATATGGGTTAATGGATCAGTATGCAGCCTTCAAGATTTACTCGGAAGGTATTACTGGCAAGGTTATAAAAGATCGGGTAGCCGAGTTT
>JAFDCA010000392.1 GCA_019313025.1 Deltaproteobacteria bacterium | reverse complement strand
CGTAAAAGAGAACATGTCCATGGCTTTTTAGAATATCGTTCAGTAGTTTGATTTTATGTTTTAATTTGAAATACTTCGAAGATGTTCCCTTTAACGCGCTCTAATTTGCTCAGACAGCTTCCCGAACTCAACGAAATCATCCGGCGGCTTATGGTAAATCGTGACCGTTATTCATTCAATCGGAACATATTTTTGGCAACTGCTATAGAATTTATTGTAAGGATCCGTATGGTAAAAATTGAAGCCATGAGGGTTTGTTTGCAAATATGTTGGGAATAAATTGCTGATATTGTTAATATTTAAGGCAAAGAGGTTTGGCAATTGTTATTCATTTTCTTCGTATACCCCGATTCTGTGGTGACAGGACGGACAGAAGAAATAATTCGGATAGGGATCGTTTCCACAGATTCTACATTTTCTTCCTGATTTCATCTTCTTTTTTCGATAACTCTTATAATGTTCTTTTGCCTTTACGTTCTTGGGTCTTTTAGATTTTAAGGGTGCTGATAATTCTGATGTTGTCTTCGTCTTTACAAGAGATGATTTCATCTTTCCAACGCCTCCATTTTCGTTTTGCATGTAATACAATAGGTCGTTACCGGTCTCGCCTTAAGGCGTGCAATTGCAATCTCTTTTTCACACATCTCACAGATTCCGAAACTGCCGTTTTCAAGATTTTCGAGTGATTTTTGGATTTTACGAATAAGCTTGCTTTCTCTGTCTCTGATCCGAAGCATGGTACCGCGTTCTAATTCAAAAGATGCACGGTCCAGGGGATCCGGCGATGTTTCATATTCTTTTTCTATTAAATCATGAACCACGGTATCAGCCTGCCCCAAAAGCGTGTCCAACTGTTCGTTGAGCAATTGCTTAAAAAAATAAATGTCGTCAATTTTCATATAACGATTCCTTCATCCTGATTTCATTAGGGACTTTAGGTTTTTTCAGTTCCTACATGAGTGTGAATATTGAAAAAAATTAAGACAAAAGATGCAATAACTTTGCCAAATATCATTTATCGACTTTTAATTCTATTGACTGACGATGAGATGAAAAGTGACTGATATGAATTTATAATGTCACTCCATGCTAATCCAATGAAATATGTAAACTTAAAGATCGTTATTGGAATTCAGACAAGGTATGAATGATAATATATGCGGATGATGTTGAGATCGCAGTTTTTCACCATATATTTTAACTCCAGACAAGTTCGGAATATTCAGCTCCGAGTTTACCAGAAACCAGAATTCGGTGTTCTTGTTTTATGTCAACACGGGCATTATGTGTGTCTTAAAACGCGAAAAATAAGTTTAAATGATATTATTAAAATAGTGATGTTGTTTTAAGAAAAATAATTAAATTATTGAAATAAATATTAATATGGTTTGTTTTAAAATTTATTTTATGTCGATAAAATACCAATTTGGCATGTTCGTTGCTTTTTAAATATTGAGTCTAATATAAGTAATGAGGCAGAAAACATCCTTTCGTGAGGATAAAATCGTGAAATCGAGAGGCATTAATCAAAGAACTGTCAGAGGTATTCTGATCCCTGAAAAATGGGATGATAAAAACAATGTCATCGGTGTTTCTATACAGGCTTTTGATGAAAATGAGTATATCGTAAAAAGTTGTCTGGACGACAAAGACTTGTTTGAATTCATCAAGAAAAAGGTAAAGGTTGCCGGTAAGGTGTTTGAGCGATCGGATGGGAAGTTCAATATCGAAATAAATCGCTTTGAAGCAGAAGACATTTAAACTAAAGATCCGTGTTCGTCTTTAAAGAAAATGATATCCATAGTTGCTTTTTAGGATATACGATTTAACAAAGAATTAATTATGGAAAATATGGTCATTACCTGTATTCAATGTCAGGAAGATTTTGATTTTTCGATCGAGGAACAGGCAAAATTAAAAAAGAGAGGTTTTGATGCACCTCTGCGTTGCCCTCAGTGCCGAAAGCATAAAGCCCGAAATTTCCAACAAGAGGAAAACAGGAAGTTTAAGAGCAAAAAAAAGCACTATCGGATGAAATACGATGATGATTATGATTAAATGAGGCTATTTTCCCTTACTCAAAGTTATCAATTGTTGGCCGTGTATAGAGTGAATCCAAGCCGGAATGGCACTATTTCATTACCCTATTTGATAACCCCAAAATAAACACCTTCGAAAGATGCTTGCCATGTAAAAAGTTCCGACAGACCCATCCTTATCGCCTTCCAATGTCATAGCCTTTATCCTGATATTCACCGTGTGTGAGTCGTTCATTTAATATCAATAAACATTGACGAATGTGCCACAACGTGCCATATTTGTCAAAAATTCTCGTATGGATGAGATTGAAAAAATACGCTTGCTGGGTTTTATAGCTATTGTCAGAATAACATTCAGTTTCATCCGCCGGATGATTTCGTTGAGATCTGCAAGAACTCGCAAACAAAAGCGCGTAAAAGAGAACAATTCCATGGCTTTTTAGAATATCGTTCAGTAGTTTGATTTTATGTTTTAATTTGAAATACTTCGAAGAT
>JAFDCA010000391.1 GCA_019313025.1 Deltaproteobacteria bacterium | reverse complement strand
CTTTAACGCGCTCTAATTTGCTCAGACAGCTTCCCGACCTCAACGAAACCATCCGGCGGCTTACGGTAAATCGTGACCGTTATTCATTCAATCGGAACATATTTTTGGCAACTGCTATAAAATTCATGTTTTTGTTCAGTCCATCAAACGCCTTATTGCTTTTTCGATTTTGGAAACCATGGGAAAAAAGCATTGGTACGCTGAACATATTCTTTGTAACCCGGTCGATGGACCACAATGGTTTTTTCGGTGAGTGGAATCCCCGTCATCTTAAGCAACACCCCGGTAATGATCAGCTGACTCAAAACGGTCCACCAGCTGTTGGGTGTTGAAAATGCAATCAAAAAAATCCCCCACCACATGAGACTCTCACCAAAATAATTGGGATGTCGGGTGTAGGCCCACAATCCCCGGTCCATGACCTTCCCTTTATTGTCCGGGTTGGATTTAAATGCCGCCAACTGCCAGTCACCAACAGCTTCAAATATAAAACCCACTCCCCAAAGGATACAACCGCACACATCCAGCCAAGTGATCATTTCCGGCGTCCCAGACGTCATTCCATACTGAATTGATATGGAAATGGCCCACAAAAACAAAGCCTGGAGTAGAAACACCTTAAAAAGGCTCACGATCCAAAAGTTTTTGCCACTCTTTTCGCGCCATGAGCCATACCTGGGATCCTCCCCCTTTCCCCAGTTGCGCCATGTCAGATAGATGCTCAGTCTGACACCCCAACACGTTACCAAAAACGTGGTTAACAGCTTTCGCCCCAAAAAACCGTGCGCCAAAAAAAAGGTTGTCAAGGCAATCATGACAAACCCCAATCCCCATAGACTATCTACCACCGTTACATTCTTAAGAATAAGACTGAGTACCCATCCCATAATCATCATGAAGATTACGGCAGTCAAATTGAGGCTGAATATAAATATTAAATTTTCCATTTCATTTCTCGAACGATCACTCCAATCTCAATACCAAATTCAGGCTGCTGAAGACATCGGTTTCATGGAATTGATTACATAAATGCCTTTTTTTCGATCATCAATGGATTTTCGTATGTTTTCATGAACCTTGCTGCTAATCGGATACGCCATTGCAATTAAAATGGCCATCAAGTTGCAAACAGAGGGCACCAATGCATAAAGCGTCCGCAAAACGAATTTCACCTGTTCAGATTGCTCCACATTGGGCGTGTAACCTGCCGCACCCAGAACTGAAAGTCCGGCCCCTACACCGACAGCTGCCGCAAGCTTTTTTGAAATCGACCATAATCCGATATATTGTCCCTCACGCCTTTCACCGGTCAGCCATTCATCATAGTCGATAACATCCGCCTGTATGGCCGATGGAATCGCCAATGTGGCACCAAAACCAATTCCAGATATAAACACCAATACCCCGTAGGTTATTTCATCTCCAGGGCCAAGGAAAAAAACCCCGAAAAAAGCCCCCGTATTTATGGCCATGGAGGTCAACCATGCCTTTTTTTTGCCGATCCTGCGTGAAATCGAAATCCATCCGGGGAGAAATATAATACCGGTGACAAAGTATATCAGCAGAAAAACGTCTGCCAAATTTGAGTGTAGGACATACTCTACGTAAAAGAGGATCAACGTGGCCGGCAAGTTATTCCCGATGGCACTAATGGTGTATGCAATGAGGAGTATGACAAACGGTCGGTTTTGACCCATCTGTCGCATTCCCTTTAGAATCCCAACAGAACGGTTCACAGACTTTAAAGGTAACTCTGTTATGGAGATCGCACACCACCATGAAAAACCGATAACAAGCGGTGCATAAATCACCGCTATCCAGAAAAATTTGGCCCGTTCTCCCTGAGCCGTATCCGAAAGGTTAAACATCCATTCCACAAGAGCCGGCGAGCTTGCGGCAACCAATGTTCCTGCAATTAGAAAACCGTCCCGCACACCAAATAAGGAAATCCGCTCGTTATAATCAAAAGTAATTTCAGGACCCAAAGATTCATAAGGTACGCTGACCAACGTCCAGAAAAAAAACAACGCAAAAATACAACCACCGAACCATATAACGGATTGAGATGCAGATGCATCCGGCGGATTAAATAAAAGGTACATAGACAATGAAACGAAGAAAGACCCCACCGCAATATACGGCCGTCTTCTGCCGAACGGCGTCTTCGTTCGATCGGAAATGAATCCAATGGCCGGATCCGTTATGGCATCGAAGATTCGAACGCTCAAAAGGATATAGCCCATTACCATCACGTTAATCCCGATAATATCCGTATAAAACTTAGGAATGTACACATAAATCGGTATGCCTACCACTGCAAGCGCATAGGCCGGTGCAGCATATGCAATCTTTCTGTAAATCGGAACGGATTTTTCAGCCACAGCTTTCATCTTAACCCCAACAGCTGCTCTTTAAACGGTTTATTCATAGGGAATTCCCCCAACCACATTGAAAAGAGCGCGGACGCAAAATCAGCACCTTTGATGATACCCTTGGTTTCTCCGTTTAAAGCCAGTTCTGTGCCTTTGCCCGGAATATATGTCAAAGAATACCGGTCTCCCGGTTGAACATCTTCGTATAGCGAGTTGTGATAATCGATTTGGGATCGAATTTTTTGCAAAGTTTGTGCATCCGTGTTTTTTGCGATCATTTTGTTTGTGGTAATCCCAAAGTCCTCACCTTTTAAGGCATGGAAATATTCAACCTCCAAGCGTTTGGGTTTGTCGGAAAGAACATCCTCTGTCAAACTTCCATCTTCCAGGTAAAGTGCACCGACATAAGCTTTTATAACGCCAAGATAGCGAAGGAGTCCCGCGCCTCGAATCTTCAACCGAATCCCTTCTGTCTCATAACTGTTCTTAAAGTGTATCCCTTCGATCTCTGCGCCATTCACATTGAGTGTTGCACTGACCCATATCATTAATGCAAGAGGTATAATGTAATAAACATTCGCTTTCATTTCTGTATTCCTCGATTTAATGTTTGCCTTGATCACTAACTGGTTTTTGTCTTTATAGTCTTAAAAATATCCAATGTCCTAAATATTACAACGGTTGAAAAATTTTCAATATTGGAATAGTGTGAGTATGATAGTAGGTTATTCCTATTATCTTGGCCTGCAATTTCTCAAGTCTGGCACCCTCTATCGGTAAAAAGCCTTCATGTCCGTCTAATCTCTTGTGGCGGAAGATGTCGCAGGCCCAAAGAATTGTTTTAGGCTATTCTAAAAAACCCTTAGCCCAAACACATTGATTAACGTCATAATCATGCTTATTGTGGTTCATTGAAATTCTGATAAGGATTTTAATGTGTATCAGTTTCTCATCTGTTTGCAGATTCAAAGATAGAAAATTTTAAATGAGTTCTCCTCAGGCCAAGTATTGAAGGTGATCGAATGAATACGATTTTTTACTTAAAGGTGTACGCATTGACGGTACCCATATTTTTTGCCGTTGATATTATTTGGCTGGGATTTGTGGCCAAAAAGTTTTATCGAAAGAATCTTGGATTTATTCTGAGTCCGGATGTAAACTGGTGGGCGGCAATCAGCTTCTATCTACTTTATATCATAGGTATTCTTATTTTCGCTGTTGTACCGGCATTAGAAAAAGAATCATTGGGCAAGGCGATCTTGTGGGGCTGTTTGTATGGTTTTTTCACGTATGCAACGTATGATTTGACAAACATGGCCACTATAAAAAATTGGCCGTTTAAGATTGTAATGGTTGATATCTTGTGGGGTGCTTTTCTTTGTTCCATGGTGGCTTCAACAAGTTTTTTGATTGGAAAATGGCTTTCGTAAGAGGTGATGACAAAAAATGAAAACAGCACACAAAGCGTTCATTGGGACTCTATTGATCCTAACGACCTTGTTTGGATGTTCCGGGAACCGTACGGAACGAAATATCAGTGCATCTTCTGGTTTGTTGGATTGCCCGGATAAACCCAATTGCGTGTCGTCATTGGCTAAAAACCCAAAATATCGAGTTGAACCCTTTACGTTAAAAAACGATCCCAAAACAAGCTGGGATAGGGTTCAAGAAACGGTTGGCTCAATTCCCCGAACAAAAATAGTTTCAGCAAATAACATCGATATTCATGCAGAATGCCGGAGCTTGATTTTTCGATTTGTTGACGACCTCAACCTCCATCTAATTCCCATTAGTCATACTATCCACATTCGTTCGGCCTCCAGAACCGGTTATTCAGATCTCGGCGTTAACCGTCGTCGTATTGAAAACCTCAGAAAAACACTCCGGCAAAAAGCCATTATCGAATAACCTAATCATTATTTGAATTCCCGGTGACAATTTCACATACGGTTTCCGATATCCCTCAATTCATGTTCCGCTTTACAATGACCTGTACTTTGAGTAATATAAAATGTGCTCAAAAAGACGATTTATTTTCATTGTTCAAAAGAGGGAGTCCCCATATGAAAAAGCAGACACAGGAAGCAGAATCCCGTATCGAACCTTTATATTTTTCCGAAGAACTGGCCAGAGCTGTGATAGATTCCCTATCGGCACACATTGCCATTCTGGATGAAAACGGCCTCATTCTCGAGTACAATCGTGCATGGCAAGCCTATTCGGTTAAAAACGGCATGCCGGAAAACGTTGATTTTAAGGGCATGAATTATCTGGGCGTCTGTGATAGCGTCACAGGAGAGGATGCATCAGATGCCCATAACATTGCAAAAGGAATTCGTCAGGTCATCAACGGTGAAATCACCGAGTTTCTTTTTGACTATCCCTGTCATACCCCTAACAGCAAACATTGGTATTACATGCGGGCCATCCGCATGTCTGACACAAAACCCGTTCGGGTGATCATCAGTCATGAAGATATAACGGCTTTGAAACTCGTGGAAGAAGCGTTAAGAGAAAGCCGTGAAGAACTCGAAGAACAGAAGCAAAGTCTTGAGGAAGCCAATATCGCCCTGAAAGTACTGATCAAACAACGGGAAAACGACAAACTAGAACTTGAGAGAAATGTCTTGACCAATGTCAAGAAGCTGGTTTTTCCCTATGTTGAAAAGTTAAAGGAAGTTCCATTAAAGCCCAGAAACAAGACCATCGTCGAAATCATTGAAAATCACCTGAAAGATATTATTTCCCCGCTTCTTCAAAAATTTTCAAATGCCCAAATTATTCTGACCCCACAGGAAATAAAAGTGGTCTCCTTGATTAAAGACGGAAAGAGCAGTAAGGAAATTGCAGATATATTAAACATATCCGAAACCACCGTTAATTTTCACCGAAAAAATCTCCGTAGAAAATTCGGTCTGAAAAACAGGCAAATGAATTTAAGGTCGTATTTAATGACAATGAACGGAGGATAAAATGAGCCCCGTGCGAAACATTCGAAAAGTATTTCGAAGTAAACCGCTTATCGAAGGTGCCGGTGTTCACTTACCCAGGAAGAATTGCGACGGGCCTTTGAAGAATACAAAAAGGGAACATTTATCAAACACAAGGATTCTTAAACCTGAATCTTTAATGAAAATCAATGATTTTCTTTTTTTCATCATTTTTCACGCCAAAAGGCGAGCCTTGAGGTTTCAAGTCATAAGTACTTTCCGTGTCTGACAATCTCCCCTTCAATCAGGTAAATGACCTCTTCGGCAATATTGGTGGCATGATCGGCGATACGTTCAAGATGCCGGGAAATGAGATACAGGTTTATCAAGTAGGTCATCTCTTGGGGACGTTCCCGCATGGCCTGTTTGATCTGTGAATAGGCGCTGCTCTGGATGTCATCGACTTCATCATCAAGCGTTAGCACCCTGAAGGCCGTATCGATATCCAGATTGACCAGAGCATCCAGGCTCTGTTTCAACATGGCGGCTGCAATCTCAGCCATCTCGGTATAGTCAAAGTGGAAACTATAGTTTGAACGCTTGGCAATACTCTGAATACGTTCGGCAATGTTCACCGCTTCATCACCGATTCTTTCAAGATCATTGTTGATTTTGATCACCGTAACGATAAATCGAAGATCGATGGCCACCGGCTGGTACAGGGCGAGAACTTTCAAACATTCTTCTTCTACTTCGACTTCGTTTTCATCGATTTCATGATCTAAACGAATAATTTTTTCTGCAAGATCGGGATCTCTGGTTTCAATGGCTTTGATTGCCAGATAGACCCGTTCCTCCACCAAAGCGCCCAGGGATAGGATTTTCTTTTTAAGCTTTTCCAGTTCTCGATCAAAATGTTTGGCCATCGTGTGTATCTTTCTATTATTTTTAGATTTCTAACCCGGGTGTTTCACGCATATGAGGCGTTCACTTGCGAGGCATTCAAGGATGCAGCCGTAGTAGACTACTGCAAATCCTTGATAACGAAGCAAATGGGCGTATCGCAAACGCCCGAAGGGTGAAAATTTTTGAGAAATTGAACAATAAAATTTTCTGGTCAAATCCTCACCTTATAATCAGAAACAAAATTGCATATAAAAAAACTGTTTTTATTGCCAATAAAAAGGCCTCTTAAATATTTTCATGAAACATTCGGGCTAACCAATTCGACCCGTAATATAATCCTGTGTCAATTTGTGACGCGGCGATGTAAAAACCTGATCGGTTTGGCCCACTTCTATGAGATTACCAAGATGAAAATAGGCGGTGCGTTGAGACACCCTTGCCGCCTGCTGCATGGAGTGGGTCACGATAACAATGGAAAACTGCTGTTTCAATTCGTGAATTAAATCTTCGATTCGACCCGTTGCAATGGGATCCAGCGCGCTGCAGGGCTCGTCCATCAGGATCACCTCGGGGCTAACCGCAATGGCCCTTGCAATGCACAGTCGTTGCTGCTGTCCGCCGGACAAACTGGTACCTGGTTGATTCAGTTGATCTTTGACCTCTTCCCAAAGTCCGGCCTTTTTCAGTGATGATTCCACGATCTCATCCAGTTCTAAGCGGCTACGGCTTAACCCGTGAATCTTAGGACCGTATGCGACATTGTCATAAATCGACTTGGGGAAAGGGTTCGGTTTTTGAAAGACCATACCCACCTGAGCCCGCAATGGTACGACATCCACATGTTTGTTATAAATATTCATGCCGTCGAGGGTGATTTCACCGGTCACCCGGCATCCCTCGATGGTATCGTTCATTCGATTCAGGCATATTATAAAGGTCGATTTTCCACACCCGGATGGACCGATCATGGAAATCACTTCGTTGCCGGCGATATCCACCGACACATCTCGGATGGCATGTTTGTCTCCGTAATAGACATTCACGTTACGGCAGGTCATACGGGGATATTCTACAAACGGTTTCCCAACGGTTTTCCCGGGTTCATTACGATGATCTTTTAACGGTTCCATTACTTTACCGCGTCTTAAATCCGATATGCGATTCTCTGAACGGGATTCGATTCGTTCGGTTTTGTTTTGATTCATCGATATTATACTGAGTTGTGTATCCATTAGCAAACAATTCCTACCCAAAATTTTCATGATTCATTAATCTGGGTGGAGTATGGCGGGACCGGAAGACGATAGTCCGCCGGTCCGACCTGTTCAGTAATACTATAAATCACCACAGGAAAAAGTCGTAAGATCTTTTCCATCGCTGTTGAATTTTCCTCTTTCATCATCCGGCATGGGAATCATCCCTTTTTCGCTGAGATACCCGTCCGGCCCCCAGGCTTTGTCACTGGTAAACTCTCTTAGATATTGACGAACACCTGGGATCTTGTCCACATGGGCCTTTTTGACATAGAAAAACAGAGGCCGTGAAACCGGATAATCGCCGCTGGCAATGGCTTCGAAAGTCGGCGCCACATTGTCCACCACAGATCCATGGATTTTATCCGTGTTCTGATCCAAAAAGCTGAATCCAAAAATACCTATGGCATCGGGGTTGGCTTCAAGTTTCTGAACGATGAGGTTGTCATTTTCACCGGCCTCGATGTAAGCACCGTCTTCACGTATGGTGTGACAAACAGCTTTATACTTCTTTTTGTCTTTCTTTTTCATGTCCTTTATCCAGACAAATTTTTTGGCACCGCCCTCCATGGCCAGTTCCACAAAGGCATCTCGGGTACCGGAGGTAGGGGGAGGCCCGAGCACTTCAATCTTTATGTCGGGAAGCGAAGGATTGACATCCTTCCAGGTTTTATAGGGATTCGGGATCAGCTTTTCACCCCCCTTGGGATCCGGCACATCTTTGGCCAAGGCCAGAAAGATGTCTTTTCGTGAAAGCTCGAAAACTTTTGCTTTTTTGGAGTTGGCCAGAACAATGCCGTCATAGCCGATCTTGATTTCAACAATCTCCTTGACACCGTTTTTAAAACAATTCTCGCATTCAGATTTTTTAATTCGACGGGACGCATTGGTGATGTCCGGATGCTCGACACCCACACCCGCACAAAAAAGCTTCAGTCCGCCGCCGGAGCCGGTGGACTCGATCTTCGGCGTTTTAAAGCGCGTGGTTTTACCGAATTGTTCGGCTACCACTGTTGCAAAGGGATAAACCGTGGAAGACCCGACAATACTGATGTAATCACGAGAAGCACCTGCTGCAGCGGGATTCGCAAATCCAGCAAATACCATGGCAAAAGACGCAGCAAACAATAACATTTTTCTAACCATTTTCTTTCTCCTTTTTTCTTAATTTTTTATAATCGGTTTGTCCTTAAAAACAAACCGATTTCAAAATGAGCTTCATTTATGATTTAATTTTTGGCTGGAAGGTGTATGAGTGAATTAGGGATCGTTTTAAAAGAACCATCTGCGACTTAACTTTATGGATGACACATCCTGTTAAAGCACAGATCTTTATTAAATTACCCGGGAAGATTCTTTGATTACGAGCCCTTATTCATGAGTTCTTTCAGCGAAAATTTAATTATACCTGAAGCGGTCATGTTTTTAAAAAATGATACAAAATTTATTTTCTTCTAGTTAGATATTTTCTAATGCCTCTTTAAAATTACCAGCGACGCTCAAAACGTTTTCGCAGGTATACCGCCAGACCGTTCATGGCGAATAAAAAAATCAGCAATACCAGCGTGGCCGCAGACGTCCGCTCCACAAACGCACGCTCCGGGCTGTCCGCCCACAAATAAACCTGGACCGGCAGCACTGTAGCCGGATCGGTAAATCCGCCCGGAATATCCACGATAAAAGCCACCATGCCGATCATCAAAAGGGGCGCTGTCTCACCCAAGGCCCGGGCCATGCCGATAATGGCGCCGGTCAGCATTCCGGGCATGGCCAGGGGCAATACATGGTGCATAATGGTTTGCATTTTTGAAGCACCCACACCCAGGGCAGCATCACGAATCGACGGCGGAACGGCCTGAACGGCTGCACGGCCGGCGATAATGATGGTGGGTAGAGACATCAAGGTTAACACCAATCCGCCCACCAGCGGCGCTGAACGGGGCAGACCAAAAAAATTCAAAAACACGGCCAATCCCAGTAACCCGAAAACAATGGACGGAACCGCCGCCAAGTTGTTGATGTTGACTTCAATGAGATCCGTCCATCGATTTTTGGGCGCAAACTCTTCCAAATACACAGCAGCAGCCACACCAATGGGAAACGACAGCATGAGTGTGACCAAAAGGGTAAAAAACGAGCCGGCCACCGCCCCCCAGACACCGGCCAGTTCGGGTTCTCGGGAGTCTCCGGCGGTAAAAAAGGTAATATTTATTTTTTTTCTAACCCGTTCTTCCGCCTCCAGTCGATCAAGCCACTGAAGCTGTTTATCGCTAAACCTTCCGGACCGAGTGTCACCTTGTCGGCTTAAATGCCCTTTCATCAGCATGTCCACATCATCATCTGCCGGTACCCAAATCGATCGCTTCTGACCGATTAGCGTCGGATCGGCCAACACCATCTTGCGAAGTTGAAATGCTGCACCGGAACTGACCAGCTTATTAAGACTGCGCTTCTCACTGCGTCCCTTGACGTCCGGGAACATTGTCCGCAGAGATGCTTTTACGATACCCTGGTAATCCCCGTTGCTCGGATCGTTTTTGGCTATTTTTCCAGGATCAAAAAATATGTCGATCTTGATATATGTTTGAAATAAGGCAGAATATCCATTGCCGATGATACTCACAAATAAAAGTGCCAGAAAAATCAGGCTGGCAATAATGGCGGCAAGGCCCATTCTGCGGAACCTGCGTTCGGCTCGGCGCCGGCCGGCCAGATTTTTTTTGACAATGTCTATGGGTCTTATCCCATTATCCGATACGCTGTATGATCGTCTATTCATACTGCTCCCGATATTTACGCACCACTATGAGTGCGATGATGTTCAAACAAAGGGTTACTAAAAAAAGCAACAGCCCCAAAGCAAAGGCGGCCAGGGTTTTAGGGCTGTCGAACTCCTGGTCACCCACCAGAAGGGTAACGATTTGCACGGTTACGGTGGTAACGGTTTTTAAAGGATTTAGCGTCAAATTGGCTGTCAGTCCTGCGGCCATGACCACGATCATGGTTTCACCGATGGCTCGGGATATGGCCAGAAGAATGCTGCCTACGATGCCCGGCAGCGCCGCCGGCAACACCACCTGCTTGATGGTTTCCGACTTGGTGGCACCCAATCCATAGGCACCGTCTCGCAGTTCCTGAGGCACGGCATTGATCATGTCGTCAGAAAGTGAAGAAACAAATGGAATAATCATGATGCCCATCACAAGACCCGCCGCCAATGCACTTTCAGAAGACACATCCAGACCGATCCATTGCCCGGTATCGCGAATCACCGGCGCCACTACCAGTGCTGCAAAGAACCCATAGACCACCGTGGGAATCCCTGCCAGGATTTCCATAAGCGGTTTTGCCGCTGCCCTGAAGGTTTTGTTTGCATATTCGGACATATAAATGGCAGACATTAGACCGATAGGAACCGCCACAGCCATGGCAATGGCAGATATCAAAAGGGTCCCCGTAAACACCGGCACCGCTCCAAATGCTCCGGAAGAACCCACCTGATCACTGCGGATCGCAATTTGGGGACTCCAGCTCAATCCAAAAAGAAACTCTGTCACGGATACCGCTTTAAAAAATCGTATGGCTTCATAAAGAACGGAAAGAACGATACCGACGGTTGTAAAAATAGCGATGGTCGAACAGGCAATGAGCAGCCAGAGGATAATCCTTTCCACCTGATTCCGGGCCCGGGTCGCTTTAGAGATTTTCTGTCGAACGATGACCAATCCCAAAATACAAACGCAAACCACAACAACCGCCAGCGCACCATGACTTGTCTTCTGCAATTGATCATAGTGGGTCGCCGCATCTTGGATGACTTGGCCGGCCTGGGTGGATACAATATTACCGGCAGCCATATTTCGAATATCATTAACGATCAAATTAATCTGGTCAGCCGGTAGATCCCGGATGTTATCCGGCAGTCCGGAAACCACCAAATTCGTGATAATATCTGCTTCAAATACCTGCCAGAAAAAAAAGATAATCAGGGCCGGTATTCCACACCAGAGGGCTGTCATTGCACCGTAATACGGAGGGCGGGAGTGGAGTTTTCGGACATGT
>JAFDCA010000390.1 GCA_019313025.1 Deltaproteobacteria bacterium | reverse complement strand
CTTTAACGCGCTCTAATTTGCTCAGACAGCTTCCCGACCTCAACGAAACCATCCGGCGGCTTACGGTAAATCGTGACCGTTATTCATTCAATCGGAACATATTTTTGGCAACTGCTATAAACGCATCAGAAAATCTGGAGAGGTGATTCATGGACCCAAGGGTTAGACAAGCGATTTATCATGCGGTGGAAACAGAGCCCTTTGCTCGGGCGTTGAACATGGAACTGATAGAATTGGAACTCGGATATAGCGCAGTGGAGATGATCTATGACCCGTCTACCATGAACAATATCTATGATCGAGCCCATGGCGGGGCTATCTTTGGTTTGATTGACGAAGCCTTTGAGGCGGCTTGTCAGACAGAAGGCACCATTGCTGTTGCGTTGAACGTGAATGTAACTTATGTTTCAAGCCCCCATCCAGGGAAACGTTTGCGTGCCGAAGCCTGCCAGGTGAGCCGAACGAAAAAAACAGCAAGTTTTGATATCAAGGTATCGGAAAAGGATGGGCCGTTGATTGCAACATGCCAGGCGCTGGCCTATCATACCGGAAAACCGATACCCTTTCTATAGCCCGCCTTTTGCTTGAACAGCGGCGAAAGGGTTTGTATGTCAATCGAGTTTTTGACATGCTGGGATAACGGTTGGGAGATAAAAAATGAAAGTTTCAAAAAATGCCCTCAAAATATTAAAAAAAAGATACTTTGCACCGGGTGAAACCTGGGAACAATTATGTGAACGGGTGGCACGTAAAGTTGCGGGGGATGAACCGCGACCCAAAGACCGTGAGCGCTGGGTAAAAAAATATAAAGACATGATGCTGAACCTCGACTTTTTGCCCAACAGCCCCACCCTGCGAAACTTTGGAAGAAACGAAGGCTGTGGTAGCGCCTGTTTTGTCCTCCCTTTGGAAGACAGTCGTCGAAGCATCTTTAAAACCCTTTCCGATGCCGTGGATGTTCAGGCCTACGGGGGCGGTACCGGAATGAGTTTTTCAAACCTGCGGCCCAAAGGCGACCACATCAAATCCACCGGGGGTATCGCGTCCGGCCCTCTCTCCTTCATGGAAATATTCGATTTCACCATCGGCGATATTATCAAGCAGGGCGGAACCCGCGAAGGCGCCAATATGGGCGTTTTGCGGGTGGATCATCCGGATATTGAACGTTTTTTGGTTGCCAAGGCCATAGAAGGGACGCTGAAAAATTTCAATTTGTCGGTGGGAATCACGGATGCCTTTATGAACGCCGTTAAAAATGACGAGGTTTACGACCTGGTTTTTGCCGGAAAAGTATACAAGACGCTTTCAGCTTCTAAACTTTGGGAAGAAATTGTGGATGGTGCATGGGCAAACGGAGAGCCGGGAATTCTGTTTTTGGATGCCATTAACAAAAATAATCCATTGCAGCCCATGGGTGAAATAGAGGCGACCAATCCGTGCGGAGAGCAGCCGCTTTTACCCTATTGCTCCTGCAATCTCGGATCCATCAACCTATCTCAGATGATTCGAGGGGATTGGGTGGAAGGGGATGCTGAAATTGACTGGGAAAAACTGCGGCAAACCGTGAAGACGTCCATACGGTTTCTTGATTCGGTCATTTCCGTGAACAACTATCCCATTTCGGAAATCGAGGAAATGACGTTAAAAACCAGACAGATCGGTCTGGGGATCATGGGATTTGCCGATATGTGCATCAAGCTTCATATCCGATACGGATCCGGCGAGTCCATCCAATTGGCAAAAGAGATCATGTCCGACATTTATGCTGTGGCCAATGAAACGTCCGTTGCGTTGGGCAAAGAAAAAGGTGTGGCACCGGCCTATGAAGAATATGACCTATCCGGCCCGAAAAGACGTAACGGCACCCTGACCACCGTCGCCCCCACGGGCACCCTTTCCTTGATTGCCAACTGCTCGTCCGGATGTGAACCGAATTTTGCATTCGATTACAGCAAAGCGTGTCTGGAAGGTGAAAACCTTGATATCGTTCCCGCCGTAGTTGGGGAATGGTATCTAAAGAAGAAAACAGAATCATTACCGGACTTTTTTGTGACCACAAAAGATATTTCCATTGAAGAGCACATCTTGGTTCAGGCTGCGTTTCAGACAAACGGCGTGGACTCCGGTGTCTCAAAAACAATCAACGCCCCTTATGATACGGATAAAGCCGAAATTTCCAAGGCCTTTTTCAAAGCCTGGGAGATAGGCTGTAAAGGGATCACATTTTACAGGGACGGCTCCCGGGCGATTCAGGCGTTAACCCTCCGGGAAAAACCCGGGGAAGCCGACGAAGCGGAAGTATTGGTTCGGGGTGCGCTCAAGCATCGGCCCAGAGCTACCACAGGACCCAGCCTGAAAATGAAAACCGCCTGCGGTAAACTCTATGTGGACCCTCATTTCGACAAAGACGGGGTTGTTGAAATTTTTATCAGAACCGTGGGCGGGGGCTGTGCGGCCAACACAAAAGCACTGGGCATACTGTTATCTTATTGCCTCCGGGCCGGCGTATCGCCCGAAAAAATCATCGGATCCATGAAATCGATTCACTGTCCCGCGTGTACCAAGGCCATATCTTCGGGCAAGGATGTGGAAGTCAACAGTTGTGCAGCCGGCATGGGAAAAGGGCTTGAAGTGGCTTTGGCCTATGGGGATATCTACCGAGAGGTTGCAAAACGGATTGAGGATGCGGACACTCACTTTTATGAAGACCATAGAGCCGGCATAAAGAATATGGTCTGTCCGGACTGCGGCGCAACGGTTCACCGTGCCGAAGGCTGTCTGCTCTGCTCCAATCCGGAATGCGGATGGACACGATGTTAATTTTGTCACAGGATACACCATGAGCGCATGATTCCATAGGATCGCAGCGACGGGATGCTGGGTTCAAGCAAAGGCATAAGCCTTCGTTGAGCAGCCTATAAATACGCGACTTCGTATCGCAACTTTATTTCATTGCTGCTACCACAGGTTTTGGCATGGCTGCCGCTTAAAAAAACGATACAGGATTATATTTGGCCTCGTCTCTTTTTTGCAATATTTTCCAATTTATTTAAGAGACGCTTGATATTTTTTTGTTTCCCTTTTTCTCTCAACTTTTTCTGAGATTCAGTATAATATTGGTGTTTTTTTAAAATTTCGAGGGTACCTTTGTACCATTTTGCTTCATCACTGACATTTATTCCTTTTGCACGCCATCCTTCTCTTAATTTTCCATCCAATTTGAAAAAATCTTCTCTGCCGAAGTGGTCGAGATCGGCATCACAAAGGATCTTTTCAACAAGGGTTTTCGGTTCACGCTCAAGATCAGTTGATAGTATCATCTTTTGAACCTTTACAACTTCGTTAGGCTTATAACCGATCAATTTGAGGATTCTGCCGGCCATTCGTGCCGCAATCGGCTCATTTTTTTCATATTCTCTAATGTAACCCGTGTCATGAAAATAGGCCGCGGTAATTAACAATTCTCTATCATGTTCGGAGATATTCTCAGATATTGCGATTCTGTTGGCAGAAGCAACGACGCCTTTGGTAGGATGAAGCGTATGATTGGCATCATGATATTTAATGCCTTCTGGCAACTCATCTCTAAATAACTCCTTTATATAGCGGTCCACGATTGTCAGCCGAGGTGTATGAGGTTTGTATTTTAGTTCCATATCAATATTAGCCAAGATTTAGTAAATGTTGGAGGTATTCAAACTATTGGAACAGGTCAAATCCTTGTGACCTCCATTAAGAGCGTCGATTAGCTGGGCAGTTATTCGTATCTTATCTCCTCCCTTTCTCACACTTCCCTCTAAAACATACTGAACCCCCAATTCTTCGCTCACTTGCTGAACCTTTACAGGTTTGCCCTTGTATGTGAATGTGGAGTTTCGTGCAATCACAAAGAGCTTTGGAACACTGCTGAGTGCAGCGATAATCTCCTCGGTGAGCCCGTCGCTGAAATATTCCTGCTCAGTGTTTTTGCTCAGATTGTCAAAAGGTAAAACTGCGATGGAAGGTTTGTCAAGTAACTGATATGCCATCTTTTCCACAGAGGCGACTTGCACGGGTGGCAATGCAGTAGGCCAAATCAGCAGACCACCCACTATTAGAAGGAGTAAGGTGACCGCTGCAACAGCCGCTCTTTGTCCTCGCCGTGGCTCAGGCCTTTCCTCCCCGATAACTTTGCCCACTGCTCCGGGATCCATAAACGCTTTATAGATTCGCACTGGCTTGGAGATGT
>JAFDCA010000389.1 GCA_019313025.1 Deltaproteobacteria bacterium | reverse complement strand
TCGTAATTATTGTTTTTAATCGCTTGATGCCCCCACCCTTGACGGAATCGGTCGAAAGAAATTATCAAGGTAAAATCTTTACTATCGTCCTGTGCGTTTTTTTCCCGCTTTTAAGAATATAGGACATCCTGACAGTTTTAAGACGGCCTTCGGCAAAGAGTTTGACACATTCGGGATAAAGCGTCCATTCTATTTTTAAACCCTTTTGCCTGATGGATTCTATGGTGTCATCTTCTGATATCGTATACACTCTTTGACCAATAATGGGACCTGAATCCTCACCATAGTCGACAAAATGGACCGTGCATCCCCCGATTTTGCATCCATAACGAAAGGTATCTCCATATCCGTCAACTCCAGGAAAGGCCGGCAGCAGTGCAGGATGGATGTTCATTATTCGTGGCCGACCTTCGGTAGTATTTACTCTGTCGATAAAATAAGGCGTCAGATTCCGCATAAAACCAGCCAGTACCAGAAGATCAAACGGATAACTTTTCATTTCGTCAAGGAGCGCTGCTTCGGCAACCGCCCGAGTGGCAAAAAAATGTTTTGTCTTTTTCTTATCGGTATTAGCCGGGAACAGAGTTTGCTTTGATAGGACATCATTAATATCAAAATCAGCAGGAAGCTTGACTTTTTCAGGGGATTTATTAAAACGTCGAATAATCGAGCCATAATCAACGATAAACGTAGGAATATTAATTTTTTCTCCTCTTTTAAGACCTTCGGAGCTGGGATTGTCCGATCCAATGAATACGATTTTGCCGCGTATTTGCCTGGATTCACAAGCATCCATGATGGCCTGGAGGTTTGTTCCGCTTCCGGATATCAGTGAACCGATACGAATGTCTTGGTTCATTTCTGGCATTTCCATGATTACAATACCTTAACCATTAATGGGATGGCAACAAAGGTACCAATCGAGCTGCCCAGATTTGTAAAAACCACCACCAGCAGAATACGCGTGATCTTGTTTTTCCAGAAACCTTTTATGGAGAGGATGTCATTGGGGAGATTCTCAAAATCCCTGACCTTCGGCTTTCGTGAAAAGGCCTCTACAAGTCCTGAAACCCATCCGGCGGCAATCATCGGGTTTAAAGAGGTTAGTGGAGCGGCCAGGATTGAAGACAAAATCGTCAACGGGTGAGCCAGAGCGATGAGGGCGCCAAGTCCGGCAAGAATACCATTTGCCATGACCCACCATGTAATCATATTGGTTCCTGCATGGGCGCCACCATGATAAAATCCCCATACAAAGAGGATAATTATACCCAAAGGGATGATCCATTTTAAGATGTCGGAAAGTTTTCCTTTTGGCGGAACCTGATTTAAGCGCTCGACATCGACCTCGGTGTTCCAGTATTTTTTGATTCCTGGCACGTGACCGGCACCTACAACAGCAACAATTTTTTTGCCGGGGGCTGTCCGTATTTTGTGGGTCAGGAATTGATCCCTTTCGTCGATCAGGATATCCTTTAAAACAGGAAGTGACTTTCCGACATCGGCAAGGAGCGTCTCCAGTACATCCTCCTGCTTCATTTTTTCAATATCTTCCTCACTGATGTCTCCGATTTCACCCATTGACAAAACCAGTTGAAACAGCAGTTTGATTTTATCCCACAATCCCATGGCTCTCCAAGTCTTTGCAAGGGTGATCCGGATGTTTCTATCGGCCATATGTATATTTGCACCGATGGCTTCACCGGCATCGATGGCTTTTATCATTTCAGCGCCTGGTACAATATCAAATTTATTAGCAATCCGTTTTTGGAAAGATGCCAGAAGAAGATTAGATAAAAGTAAAAAGGATTTTTTCTCTTTGATCACTTTGATGATATCCGTATCCATCCATTTATCTTTTTGTCGAATAGACTGATACCTGGCATCACACAATTCGACGCAGACCGTGTCCGGCTTTTCCGTTTCGATAATATCGCTGACCAGTTGAGCACTCTCTTTGGATACGTGTGCTGTACCCACAAGTATGACTTCTTTTTCTTCAAAAGAGAGGGAATATATGTTATTTGTTTCGTTTTTCATCAGAATCCCATAATATAAAGTGATAGGTTCAAGGTTTAGGGTTCACAGGCTGTGATTACTTGTCGGTTCCTACTTTGTTCTCTAATTTGCCGATTGGCCTCTTTCACCCATCGGGTGAAACATTCTTATCACCGCTATGGGATGAAATCTTATTTATTTGAGCCAGTTAGAGCCGTTCAACCTGGAACGGTGAACGTTGAACCACTCAACCCAAGTATATATATGAAAAATCCTCTGTTTGACAAGCATGAATAAAAATGACCCCAAAAAATATTAAACACAAACTGGAAAATTTATATCAAAGATATAATCAACCCAAATATATTCATCCGGATCCTGTTGAGTTTCTCTATTTATACAATGATGTTATCGATCGGGAAATTGTCGGATTGATTGCATCATCTTTGGCATATGGTAGGGTGAAACAAATACTGAGGAGCGTCTCATGTGTTCTTGAAATGATGACACCCTCTCCCCATCTGTTTCTTAGGGAATCGACGCATACATCCATGTGTAAAGCTTTTAAGGGGTTTAAGCACCGGTTTGCCAATGGAGATCATCTCGCGTCATTGCTTCTGGGTGCAAAAAACGTCATCGACAAATACGGTTCATTAAACGACTGTTTTGTTCGTGGGATATCTGATGATGATAGGACCGTCATTCCTGCCCTGAATGTTTTTGCAACGGCGCTAAGAGCCGGGGATATTACCCCCGGACATCTTGTTGCGGTGCCGGAAAAAGGAAGTGCCTGCAAGCGGATGAATCTTTTTTTAAGATGGATGGTTCGAAAGGATGGCGTCGATCCCGGTGGATGGCATGGTGTGCCTGTGTCAAAACTCGTAATTCCTCTGGACACTCACATGCACAGGATAAGCTTGAAACTTGGTTTTACCGCAAAACAACAACCGAACATGCGCACTGCCCTTGAGATAACAAATGGATTTCGGCAAATCGTTCCTGATGATCCAGTCAAATATGACTTTGTACTCACCCGGTTCGGAATTAGAGACGATATGAATATAGATAACCTTTGACAAAAACATACTGATATCTTATATCTGCCCATTATGACCGAAGCCATGATATCAAAAATTCTTGCCGACAAGAAAAATCTGGAGCGCGTTCTTGACAACCTCAAGATCGGTATCATCGCCCATGATTTGAAGCGCCATATTTTTTATTTCAATAAGGAAGCTGAAAGAATAACCGGTTACAATAGAAGAGATGTTCTGGGCAAAGATTGCCACGAAGTTTTTGGAGAACCTTTTTGTGGAGGACAATGTTCTTTTTCCAACGACAAATCTGCTTTTGAAGACAAAAAGGAGTATTTAAACAACATTGTAACAAAAAATGGTGAATCCCGACGCGTCGAAATGTCTGTTACGATGATAAGAGATAAAAACGGGCGGAAATTCGGTGTGCTTGCTTCAATCGTGGACGTTACCGAGATTTTAAACCTCTCTATGAAGGCCCATGAACTGACCAGCTTTTCAGGAATTGTTGCAAAAGACAGCAAAATGATGACGGTTTTCCGGCAAATCCAGGATGTTGCTGGCTACGATTATCCGGTGCATATATCGGGTGAAACCGGTACCGGAAAGGAACTGGTTGCCAGTGCCATTCATAATGAGAGTCACAGAAGCGGAGCACCCTTTGTTCCGATTAACTGCGGAGCACTGCCGGAGAGCCTTATTGAAAGCGAACTGTTCGGTCATGTCAAAGGTGCTTTTTCAGGTGCCCTCCGTGATAAAAAAGGACGTTTTGAACTGGCTGATAAAGGCACGATTTTTCTTGACGAAGTGGCTGAGCTTTCAAGACAGATGCAGGTCAAGCTTTTGCGCTTTTTACAAGATGGTATGTTTGAAAAAGTCGGGGGAGAAAACACGGCTCATGTGAATGTCAGGGTAATCAGTGCCACCAACAAGGATCTCAAAAAGGAAGTTCAGCAAAAAAAATTCCGCCAGGATTTGTTTTACAGGCTCAATGTCATTCCTATCCATCTTCCGCCACTTCGTGAACGAAGAAACGACATTCCGCTACTTGTGGATCATTTTTTAAAGCAAGCAGAAAAGATGCATAAAAATCCACCGAAAATTTCGAAAGAAGCGATTTCCGTAATGATGGGTTATCATTGGCCGGGTAATGTGAGGGAATTGCAAAATACCATACAATTTGCCATTGTAAATTGCAGCGGTGATACAGTTTTTCCCAAAGACCTTCCTATGGAACTCAAGGATCAGAGTATTCTTGGTCCTTCTCGCGGAGCTTCGAGAAAGCTGAATGTTGAAAACGTAAAAACCGCATTGATCAAAACCGGTGGTAACAAAGCAAAGGCTGCAAGAATTTTGGGCGTTGGCCGGGCCACGTTATACCGGTTTTTGACCGACCACCCTGATGCAGCGCAGAGGTAAATTATAAACAGCAAAGGCTCCTAAAAGGAGCCTTTGCTAATAAAAATGTTCCGAGATTTCGTGGGATTAGGCCTGCTGATATTTCGCCTCCATTTCCCGGCGATCCGCCATGTCCATCAGGACTCTTTCCCTGGCCTTGTCGATGCCGAGTTCTTTTCTCTTTTTATCGATATGTGCAATCATCATCTTCGCCATTTCATACGGATCGGCTGTAAAACCCCATTTCCCAAGGCCTTGTTTTTCCAGGCCATCAAAGAGCAATTTATGAAACTTGGTCTCTTCAATGATGGGGAAGGTGACGCCGAAAACGGTAAATACACCCGATGCAACGAAATACTGACCGATGCAGATGGCCTTTTCACTCATCCATTCGGGCGCGGCTCCGGCCAACGGCAATTCGGCGATGCTGTGTCCCAAACCGCCTTCTTTAACCATGGCGGAAGCTGCAATGAGAAGGCGACTGTTATCCACACAGGCACCGAAACCCAAAACAGGAGGCATTCCAACCGTTTCACAGACTTCGTGCAATCCGGGTCCGGCGAGAATAGCCGCTTCAGGGGTGGTCAAACCAGCCTTGGCAAGGGCAATCTGAGAACAGCCGGTCTGGAGAACAAGGACGTCATTTTTAATTAATTCCTTAACCAGTTCGACATGAACCCAGTCCTGTTTTACCCTTGGGTTGGTGCATCCGACGACACCGGCAACCCCTCGGATCCGGCCGTTAATTATATTGTCATTGAGTGGTGTATAGGACCCTCTAAAGGTTCCGCCGAGCATATAATTGATATACTCGTGGGAGAATCCATGGACACCCACATTTTTATTCCTCGGGATTTCTATCTTTGCGGTTCTGTTTTTGAAACGTGATATGGCCTTTATGACGATCTCATCGGTGCAGGCACTGGGTTTGTGTTCATGAAACTCAATATGAACGGCGCCTTCGATATGGCATCGCGGATTGGTGGTGATCAGCGGGGTATTGTAACATTCGGCCACCTTGACCAGACCCTGTTTGATACACTGCACGTCCACAGTCATGGCATCCACCGCACCGGTGACCAGTATGGTTTCCGTCGACATAAAATTTCCTGCGTGAGGTATCCCGTGACGTCCAAACATTTCCAGACCCGAACAACACATTCCCACCAGATTGATTCCAGCTGCCCCGGCTTTTTTGGCTTCTTCAACAAGCGTCGGTTCATTCACAGATACCAGCATCGATTCAAAAAGGTTCGGTTCGTGGCCATGTACGATGATATTGACCTGATCTTCCTTAATGACACCCATATTCACCTCGACGCTGACAGGAGACGGAGTTCCGAAAAGAATATCGGATATTTCAGTGGCCACCATCGAGCCTCCCCACCCGTCGGCAAGCGCAGTTCGACTGCACTGTTTGGTGATGTTTTCATAATGTTGATCCACGCCCATGTGACTCCGGTGCATCAGTTCCATGATTTCGCGCATGGCACCCCTGGGGACGATTCCGAGTTTTCGCCATGTTTCCAGTGTTTTTTCAGGAACCCGCTTGGCAAAGGGGATTTCTCCTTCTACCTGTGTATATGTCCGTTCGAGTTCTTTATACAGATCCATGGCAATATCATTAATTTCACGTCCTTCGATTTCAATGCCGATGGAGGCCGCAACTTCTTCGAGTTTTTGCGGATCTTTAATTTCGTAATCTTTAATATTGCCGTTTACCACCTCACGGAAAAGATCGAGCATGGCCATCCCGTGATCGGTGTGTGCGGCACTGCCGGCAGCAATCATACGCGCAAAGTTTCGGGACATAATCGTATCAATGGTTGCACCACAGACACCGACTTTGCCATAGGGATCCCTGGCATTCAGTCTGCAGGGACCCATGCCACAATGCTTACAGCATGCGGAATCCGCACCAATGGGACAAGCTTTCATACTGGCAGCCCTGTCAAATGCGGTTTCTACGCCGTCTCTTTTGGCTTTGTTCAACATTTGTATCGTGGCATCACACGTTGTAACATCCTTTGGATTAATTTCCTTTTTTTTGGATAACGCGTCTTTTTTTTCCATTTTATCTCCTCTAATATAAAGAGTTGTTTTGAATTGGATACCACTATCTTGTTGATAATGGTTCCTATTAAAGATAAATACCACATTGTGCCTTGTCAAGTTAAAAATACATCTTATTATCTATTAGGGAGTTCAGTTGCCTAAAGGCATTTTTTACTGTTTTGAACTAAAAATCTTTGTTAGTGCGTATAAGAGGAAACAGGCCGAAAAAAATTGTGAGACGGAATCATAATTCGGGGGTAAAACTTGAGCGGATTAATTTTTAATGGTTTTAAGATTCTGAAATTATAATTTTTAAGTCAGCATTCAATTCTATCGGTTGTTCATATAGGTTTTAGCAGTAATGCAATCACCAGTGAATTTAAGGAGAAAACTATGGCTGAACATCAACCGAAACCGAACCGCCTAATCCATGAAAAAAGTCCATATCTCCTTCAGCATGCAATTAATCCTGTGGACTGGTATCCTTGGGGAGACGAAGCGTTGGAAAAAGCACGTGAAGAGGATAAACCGATCCTTGTGTCTATCGGTTATTCTACCTGTCACTGGTGTCATGTTATGGAAGAGGAATCTTTCATGAATCGAGACATCGCCGAGCTGATGAACAGTCATTTTGTTTGCATCAAATTGGATCGAGAAGAGCGGCCGGACCTTGATAAAATTTACATGACCGCTGTAACCGCCCTAACCGGTTCCGGAGGATGGCCTTTGAATGTATTTTTGACACCGGATCTTAAGCCATTTTTTGGGGGTACCTATTTCCCTCCCGTTCCAAAACAGGGAATGTTGGCATGGCCTGATATTTTGAGACTCATCGCTGTCGCCTGGAAGGATTCTTCCCAACGAGACAAGATTCAGTCCTTCAGTTCGAATCTTCATGATGGTATTTCCAATGCGTTATCATGGACATCAAAGGACAGCGACATCAATAAAGATGTAATAGGCAAAGCCCTGAGGGCCTTTTCCTCAAGATTCGATAAAAATCTTGGGGGGTTTAGTCCGGCACCCAAGTTTCCGTCTCCGTCCATTCAGAATTTTTTATTTGCCTATTATCATTACAGTCAGAGAAATGAAAAAAAAGACGATGCCTCCCTTTTGATGGGCAATGCAACCTTACGTGCCATGGCAAATGGGGGCATTTATGATCAATTGGGCGGAGGATTTCATCGCTATTCCACGGACGCCAAATGGCATGTCCCTCACTTTGAGAAAATGTTGTACGACAATGCCCAGCTGTTAAAAAATTATTTGGATGCCTTTTTGATTACCGGTGACAGGTTTTTTGAGAAAATTGCCAGGGAAACGGCAGATTATATTCTGAGAGATATGACACACCATGACGGTGGTTTTTATTCGGCAGAAGATGCAGACAGTCTAACTTCTGATGATAATCGACCTGGAACGGAAAGAAAGAAAGCTGAAGGCGCATTCTATGTATGGGAAAAAAAAGAGATCAACGAACTGTTGGGTGATGGACCTGGAGAAATATTTTCTTATCGCTACGGTGTAAAACCTGAAGGGAATGCCGAGATGGATCCTTTTGGTGAATTTAAAGGAAAAAACATTCTCTTTAATGCACATTCAATGGATGAAGTTGCCAAAAAGTTCAACATGCCAAAAGAAGAGGTTGAAACTTTAATTTTAAAATCAAAAGTAAAACTTCTGGCGAAACGATCAAAAAGACCCAGACCCCATCTTGATGACAAAATTTTGACCTCCTGGAACGGACTGACGATATCCGCTCTTTCCGCTGCTTATCAGGTGCTGGGAGAAAAAAGATATGTTGAAGCAGCAAGAAATGCAGCGGAATTTTTGAGAAAAAATCTTTATGATGTCGAAGAAAAAACACTTTTCAGAAGGTGGCGTCTGGGAGAAAGAAACATTCTTGGCATGGCCGATGACTATGCATTTTTAGTTCAGGGCTTAATCGATCTTTATGAAGCCGAATTTGATCCAGGCTGGTTCGAATGGGCTTTTGAGCTGATGGACCAGCAACTAAAGCTGTTTTATGATGCTGAAAACGGTGGTTTTTTTATGACTCGAAAAGGACATGATAAAAAGATTGATTTGCGAATCAAAGAGGATACGGACAGCGTAATACCTTCAGCTGGATCGGTTGCGGTGCTCAATGGACTGCGCCTCGCAAGGTTTAACGATTCACAAAAATATTCGAATGTAGTGGAGCAGACTTTAAAAAGCAATATAGCAAGAATTTTTTCCCAACCGGATTCGGCACCGGAACTTTTGGTTGCTTATATCACGTCGCTGACCAAACCGATAGACGTGATTATCGTTGGAGATCGAAATACAGCGGATACCCGATCCATGCTGAAAACCGTAAATTCCGTGTATTGCCCTGGAAAAACCGTGATGTTTGTTGATAATAAAACAACCCAAAACAGGCTGGCCCAATATCTTCCATTTATTGCATCGGTTAAAATGATCGACGACAAAACAACGGCTTATGTTTGTACAGACAAGACGTGCAAGCCACCGGTGACGGACTTCGAAGCCGTCTTGAACTTACTAAGTTGACAAAAAAATTGTACTAAGTCGGCTCTACCCAAACGGGAAAAAACCTTTGAAGAGGTTGTTGTAAAATTTTACCGAATATGAGATAAGTAAGCCCTTATGTTAAAATACATGTATTTTGTAACAGTACAACCTTAAAAAATATGAATTATACTTAGTTTTAACTTTTTTAAATGGCTTTAACCAAAGACGACAGAATTTGATGATCCAGTTGCAATGATGCCAAAAAATGAAGTCAAATCCCAATAAAAGGAAATTAACATGTCTGAGAAACCGATTAAACTGTATTCTTTGAGCACTTGCAGTCACTGCAAGTCGACCAAAAAACTTTTAAGTGACTGCACGGTTTTGTATGAATTTGTCGATGTTGATCTTTTAGAAGGAGATGAACGTCAGGCCATACTTGAAGATGTTAAGAGATTCAACCCGAAATGCTCTTTTCCGACCATCATCATTGGGGATAAGGTCATCGTGGGGTTTAAAGAAGAGGAAATCAAGGAGGCTTTGGGTTTGTAATGGAAGTCGAGAAACTTTATGAGATGTTAAAAAAGATTCAGGAACCAAAGGGATACTATTTTAACATTGACAAAAAACGGGTTTTTGAACTTTTGGAGGCGCTGATTACCAATAAAGAGCGGTATGGCTACATGGCCTGTCCTTGCAGACTGGCTTCAGGTAATAAAGAAAACGACAAGGACATTATCTGCCCATGTGTTTACCGGAAGCCGGATGTTGAAGAATACGGGAGTTGCTATTGCAATCTTTATGTTTCAACAGAGTGGAACCAGAATAAAATCCCTCATGAATATGTTCCCGAGCGGCGTCCAGCTGAGAAAATCATGTATTAATTCAAGTTTTGTATCCGAATAATGAACTTTAATAAAAATTTTTACCGATCCACGATGCTTTTTTGACCGGCATGCTCACCGCTGCGAAGCACTGCCGCAAGTCAGTACCCCACCATTTATGGCGGGGAGGCTTCACATGGTTAGGAATAAGGCTATAACTCTTCGGGGCGGAAGGCTTTGTTAAACGTCTCTTGCGCGTCCTTTTCTTCGATGTGTCGTTTGTTTTTTCTCTGGCTACTGCGCCTATCTAAACCCTTTCTGCGATCTGTGCTGGATCTGCGCTCAGGAATATGTACGGCATAGGAAAATCTGCGGCGATCGGTACCCGATCGCCTGCCGCCATTATCGAGAAATATGTTTTTGTTCATGATAACTACTTTTTCGATATTTTTTTTCGTCCAACATCAAACTTTTTATTTTCCCAACACAAAGAACGTTGATGACCATTAGATGCAAATATCATGCAAAAGTGGTTTTTTTATTTGATTTAATAAATAGTTGTAGTAATATCATATAGATAGAAAATATATTTACGAAATACAAAAATGACAATGTGTTAATGACTCTCGAAAGAATTATGCATTTTTTTACATAAAAATTGGGTGGTTTTATAAATAGTCATAATAAAAAAGGAAACTGAGAGCAGAATTCCAAAAAGAAGCAAGAGATGGCATGTTAAAAAAGAAGGCCCGAACGAATCAGGCCTTTCAATTAAAATAAATATCTCAAAAGTGCGCCGGAGGCAATCAAACGTCGTGCTTTATTTTTGCAAGTACTTCGGGAGTGGGTTTTGGCAGTCCAGCGATTCTCCATGCAACGATTGGGTCAGGGAATTGCTGATAATGGCAATCTCTTGTTTGTTTGACATTTTTACACACCGCACGGAGTATGGGGAATGCCTCGAATTTTTTGTAATAATCCCTCATGAATTTGAGGATCTCCATTCTTTCTTGGGTCAAAGGACATTCCTGTGAAACCCCTTCTTTGTCCGCCAATGCACAGGCCACATTTTCGTCCCATTCTTCAAAGTTGCGCAGATATCCTTCGTCATCCAAATTAATGTTAAGATCTACGTGTTTTTGTGTCATAATGTGTTACCTCCCCTGGTCGTTATTTATCATAGTTTCCTATCTAAATATGGTTAAAAAGTTTTTAACAGAGTGGGCCAAAAATAGATTTTTAAGGAAAAATATTTCTTCAAAAATATTTTCGACCTGCGACACTTTATATTGAATTGGCCGAAAATAAAGGCGTTATAGCAGTTGCCAAAAATATGTTCCGATTGAATGAATAACGGTCACGATTTACCGTAAGCCGCCGGATGATTTCGTTGAGGTCGGGAAGCTGTCTGAGCAAATTAGAGCGCGTTAAAG
>JAFDCA010000388.1 GCA_019313025.1 Deltaproteobacteria bacterium | reverse complement strand
TTTTAAGAAGCTTTATCTGCTGATATTCTTCAAAGCCTCTTGAAATTGATGACATGTTTTTGGCAAGATCCGGGGGCATCAGTCTTGCTATCACAACAAAGGCTAAAGCATCGGTGGACTTTGAGCCATAAGGAATCGTACCGATGGTTCTGATAAGTTCACCGGAGGGAATTCTTTCAGAAACGGTCCTGACACCTTTTGAAGGTATTTCTTTTTGTAGATTATCAGCAGAAATAACATCAAAGGGTTTTTCTTCCAACTCCGGAGCGAGTGCAAATGTAATTCGTGTTGCATTATCTGCATAAATTTCTATGGCATTAAAATTAAACTCACGTTGGACGACTTGTACGTAACGGGTCAGCGCCTTTTTGTTGTTCTCATCTAAAAGCTTTTTTGTCGTTATCTGATACGATATTCTTTCTATAAAAAAACGGCTTCTTTCTTCCGTATGCCAATATAAACTTCGCCCGACGTCTAATGAATTCTCAAGAGCCTGTTCAACGGGAACGTTAAACCAGAACTCAATACTCGTGGTGATAAAGTTGATGGAAAAGAAAAAAAGCACAATGGTCGGTAAAAGTGAAAGGGCGATGAAAGCAACCACAAGTCTCGTTCGTAGCTTGGTCCCCATGACCTTTCGTTTTCTATCATAAAGCAGTTTTACAAGGTTTCTGAAAACAAGAAATATTAACAAAAGAAGTAATAATAAATTGATGTTTATCAATATAAACATCAGGATGGTATTGGAAACGGGAATATCGGCCCCGAAATGAATAATTCTGTTTTCAACAAACGTCAGCAGGGCGACCACAGCAATAATGATAATGCTAATAATGACTTCCCGCTTTCGTCTTTTCATCTCTTCTTCTGAAATAAAAGATACTGTCTTTTTTCTTCTTTTATTGCTCATTATAACTATTTGTTTTAATAAATGAAGTCTATGGTATACCAATCGGTTTCAAAATCCCAAAGAGAAACAAAAAATAAAACATAATGTAGATAAAAAGGAAGGGTTACTTTGCTAAGTTCGGCCTTGGCTCTTAATTGATAATGTGACCCTTTTTCTAGTTGTTTCAGAGGGACAATTTTCAAACTGTCAATTTCGCTCATCAGTTTTTGAGCCTCATCGAAAGATTTTGTCACCTTCGGTCCGCTTTTTTCCCAGGAGCGTTCTACAACATATTCTTCTTTCAGATTATTGTATTTAATCGTATGTGTAATTCTTATATCTTCTATATTATTGTCAAACCACAGATTGCGAACTTTATAAAAGCTTATGTAATATGAAAAGGTCGTGGAAACACCACTTGAAATCGCCTTTTTCATCTTATCTGTAAAAGCACCTTCAACATTAAGATAAACCAGAAGATCATCCCGTGTGTTTGTAACAATCATATTGGTTAACGTAGCATTCTGGGCAAAAGCCAAATTCTGAACACAAAAGATAATGCCAAAAAGCAAGACCAGCGATTTTCGATTCATAAATTTTATCATATTTGTTTTATTGCCAGCGTTGGAATTTCCCCTTTGCTCCAACAAATAACGGAAAACTTAAATTTAAAAAACAGAATTTTTACAACTAACTATAAGGGATAATAAAATATTTAATAACTGATACCTTTTTAAATGGCAAGAGATTTCGGATAAGAGGAATGTTGGTCTCAAACAAATATGAGTCCGAATAAAAGATGATTCCTGACAAATATAGGTTGGCCGTTATTTCTCACAACGTTTTAGTGTCCATCCACAAATGAGGATTTTTGTTAAAGATCTCCCGCTGGAAATAACGGGATAAAAAGGCATGCGAAAAAAATAACCAGCCCGCTGAAGTACCGGGACAAGCCGGCATATGTATAATATTCCGAGGATTTAACCGCCAAAGTTCGGTGGTGGGTTATTTTTTGAGCATCACACTGAGACTTGTCCGCCTCCGGCGGGTTGGACAAAAAGGCTATTTATGGTGGAGACGAATTAGCCGCTAAACACATACAGCTTATCACTTACAAGAATCAGCCCCACAACAACCAAAGCCACACCAGCCACCACATTCACATATTTTAAAACGTTTGAAGCCTTTTTAATAAAAGTTAATAGGCAATTGATAAAAATAGAAATCATTATAAAAGGAATGGCCAGCCCGGCTGAATAGATCACCAAAAGCATCACGCCTTGCCATACGGTCTCCTGGCTGCCGGCAATAATAAGGATTGAACCGAGCAAAGGCCCTATACATGGGCTCCAACCGGCACCAAATGCCATTCCGATGATTAGCGTCCCAAAGAAATGCATAGGTTTTTTTTCCAGGGTAATCCGCTTTTCAAAATCAAGACCCGGTATACGGATTACGCCGGTTAAATGAATTCCCAAGATGATAATTAAAATTCCACCGATGATCCTTATAAATTTTTTATACGTAACCATCAAACCGCCGAGATAAGAGGCTGAAGCACCTAACAAGATAAAAACCAAGGAAAACCCCAAAACAAATAAAATGGTCGAAAAAAATACTTTCCACCGAATTTTCGAATGATATTCTTCTGTCAACTCCTCTATTGAAAACCCTGTAATAAAGGTAAAGTATGCGGGTATCAAGGGCAGCACACAGGGGGAAAAAAAAGATAGAAGCCCGGCAACAAAGGCAGCTGGGAAAGAAACGGTTTGAGTGAACATTAGCCTCCTGCTATCAGGGAAATGAGAAATACATCTGAATTATCGGGAATCAGCGTCCTTTCAAAATAAGGCCTGGAAACATGTTTATCGTTGATGCGTATCACCGCATAGTGATGCGAATCTTCAAGATCTTCAAGTAAATCTTTAACGGTCATTCCTTCATACCAGAACTGTTTTTTACCGTTAACCCTGATCATCACCTAACTTCGCATTAAGCAGTTCCAAAACCTCAGGAAAATCGATTCCCAGACGCGTCACGGTGTCAATGGTCGGAATTCCATTTGAATTCCATCCCCGTCGTTTATACACCGCATCCTTGAGTTGTTCATATAAAGTCTCTCGAAACCTGCGAAGGTTCCTGATTTTATCTTCCGTGCTCATGTCTGTGATATCAACGTGATGCTTCTCGACCAGTTCTTTATCATAACGCTCGCGACGCGATTCATATTCAACCGGTTTTA
>JAFDCA010000387.1 GCA_019313025.1 Deltaproteobacteria bacterium | reverse complement strand
CGTTGACCAGAAGAACACGGCCAATGCTAAGCTTACGAAACTTTGAAGAAAAACCGGCCCGCGTGCTTTTTCTTTACGAAACACCACGGGAAAGGACGTTATGTCTTTCCAGTGTGAAATGATCTTTTTTACCATCTCTTCGCGGTCACTTACCTGGCTCATTCTGCCTTTGTGGAATATTGAAAGTTTTCCCCGTTCTTCAGAAACGACGAAGACCAAAGCGTCTGATTTCTCAACCAGACCCATAGCAGCATGATGACGGGTCCCGTATTCTTCCGATAGTCTCGCACTTTGTGAAACAGGAAGTCGTACACCGAATTGTGAAAATTTTCCGTTTGTGATTATCAATGCGCCGTCATGGCCCGGTGAGTTCGGATCAAAAATACTCATAATAAGAGGGATGCTGGGTTCAGCATCAAGAACAAATCCACCGGAAAGCCATTCTTGAATCGGTTCCTTTCCGGGAAATACAACAATCGCCCCCCGACGTTGCTCAGCAAGCTTTATTAATGCGTCCACTATTAACTGGGAGAGTTTTTCATCTAAGTCGATAGGTTCAGATCGTTTAACCGAAACCGTCTGTTCCAATATTTTTCTCAATTCAGGTTGAAATAATACGATTAATGCTATTACGGCAACCTGACTGATATTACTGAAAACCCATTCGATTCCCTTAAGATCCATAAAACTTGCAATTAAAAAAACCACCATGGCCAGCAGAATCCCGGTCACAATCTTCCATGTACCAAGGCGAAGCAATGCCCGGTATAAAAAAAACAACCCTGCCGCCATCAGAGATATATCCAAAATAGCTCGCCAGGAAAGTAATTCCCTAATGAGAACCAGCATATCAATCAGCTCCAATAACATCTAAATAGATAGTTATTTGCCCAAACTCTTGTAAAATATTTCTTCTCTCTATATATATCGCAAGCATTTCACTTGCAATAGGATACACTAAAATACAAAAAGGCATATGATAGCACCAAATATCGATTATCCGAACTCGACGTGGAAACTCTTGTAATTAAAAATGCCTTTGATTACAGTCGTTTGTCATCATCAATAAAGGAGGCAAGGCCATGCAGCCGAAAGTACAAAGCGCCCATTATGATCTCGATAAAATCATTTTAACGTGGAAAACCGTCTTGTACAATCTCTTTTTGATCACCTCGGTAATCGTCATCTTTGTGATAGGGATGAACAGTATTTTGATTCCCAATAAACTTTTGGGAGCCGGCGTGTCGGGTGTGGCCATCATCATCCACTATCTGTTCTCTTCAGCAGATGTCGGCATCACCTATTTCTTACTCAATATTCCCTTAATGCTCCTTGGCTGGTTCAGCATCAGCAAGAGATTCATGCTGTATACGATTTTTGGGATGGCATTTTTCTCTCTATCTGCCGTGCTTATTAAAACGCCCCCGGTGCTTCTTAAAGACCCCATTTTGGTCGCCGTATTCGGCGGCGTCGTTTGCGGTTCGGGAGCCGGAATTGTTCTTAGATCGTTAGGATCAGCAGGGGGAGTGGATATTCTGGCAATATTTGGGAATCAGAGATTCGGACTTCGGCCCGGTCTGACCAGTTTTTTCGTAAATGGATGGGTGATAATGACAGGCGCCTATTTTTTCGGCCTTCAGATAGCCCTTTACAGTTTGATATATGTGTTCACGAGCAGCAAAACTCTCGATGCGGTTCTCACCGGCTTTAACCAGCGATTGTCCACACTCGTCATTTCTGATAAGTATGAAGAAATTGCTGAAGAAATTTTTAATCAAGTCAACCGGGGCGTCACTTTTCTGCAAGCAAAGGGCGCGTATACCGGCAGCCCTAAAAATGTGATTTTTACCATCACCACACTGACCGAACTACCCAAGTTGAAAAGCGCGATTTTCAACATCGACCCGGAGGCATTTGTGGTGGTGAACAGCACCCTTGAAGTAATCGGCAAACGGCACGGCACCCGAAAGGTTTATTAGGGAATACAGAAAAACAAAACTTGTTTATGATGCTGATGTTCAATCACGACGATCGATGGTATTTCCATAAAATATCGGTTAATTTCACCTCACCAATCTGACGTGCTAAATATCCGCCGACATGTAATCATCGTTCACCATCATCGATGTGACAGTTGTTCATATCATTTTTCATGAAAGATTCAGGTGCTAACTCCCACCGAGCTGGGCTTGAGGTTTAATAATGACATCGATCCGCCGGTTGACGGCACGGCCTTCTTCTGTCGCATTGGATGCCAAAGGTTTTGAAGAGCCATAGCCCACCGCAACGATGCGGTCATAGGGCAAGGTCTTGTTTGCCAATAAATACTGGCGAACACTGTCGGCTCTTTGCTGGGATAAATGCTCGTTAACTTCATTTGAGCCTGTACTATCCGTATGACCTTCAATGGTCACGTCCGGTTCACCAAATATCCGGATTGATTGCTGGATTTTACTTAGCAGAGGATAATTGTCCGGCATGATCACGCTTTTCCCCACAGGAAATTGAATCGCTCTCAAACGAATGACCAGTGAATCTCTTTTTTTGTAGACTTCCGCTTCATCCGAACTAAAAAGATTTTGGACTTCTACAAACAATTGATTGAATCGTTTTTCAGCGGCCAGACGTTCCTTAACAATTTGCTGTTCCCGGGTTTTTCCCTCAAGGTCTGCGATTTGTGAATTTTTAGTTTCTATTTCCGACTGAAGCGTTTTAACTTTGTCAAACATGAATTGACGGTCCTTCTGAAGCGCATCGATTGAACCGAGTATATTCTCTACCTGTATTTTATAAGGCTGGTTACGCATGTCCGGTGCAGCAAGTTTGGCGGTTATTTCGTACAAGATTTTTTCCATCCAAAGCGTCGTCTCCTCCGGCTTCATGTTTTTAAATTTTTCACTCTGATCAGAGATCTGAAACATCCGCTGCGACATGAACAACGCCTCGTTGGCCTTCCGATGCATCATTTCTTTCTCGTAAGGATTTTGAGTAATGAACGTATCGGCTTCAGACAATTTGTTCTGGGCAATGTTAAAAGACCGGGGGGCTGTTTTGTCAACTCTATTGTTTTTGGCCCGTTCGATAAGTATTCTTACCTCTCCAAGGGTTTCGTCTTTAATGGCCCGCAATTCAAGACTGCGAAAGGTTTCGGCGAGCCCTGCCTTACGTTTTTCAGCATATGCCAGATCACCTCTTTCAATGGCTTTTGTAAGACTCAGAAATGCTTGCTCAGCATCGGTATAATCATACCCTAATTTTGCAGCACCCGCTTGTCGCGCAAGATTACGACTTTTAATCACGTCGGCCATGGTGGTTCGTGTCACTCGAGTGATTTCTTCAGCTTTTTTAAGCTGGGCCTGGCCTTCGGCGATATTATTTAGGATTTCGGACAGCTCGACTCCTTTTTCAAGCCCCTTTTTGGCCTGACTAAGTGATGACTCGGCCTTTGCGAACCAGGTGGGTGCCAGAACATTGAGTTGGTTCTTATATGCAGCGGCGATATCATTTTCCAAACGGTTAATATGATCGGTGGGGTTCTCCGATTCGGCAACGGGTTTGACATTGAGATGGGTGCTTGTGCAGGCACCGACAAATGATAAAAACATCATAATCACAATAAGATAAAAAATGTTTTTTCCCATTGGCATGACCGCCTCCTTTAATGTTTATCATAAGTTATTTGCCGATGTTACCACCCTTGAAAGGAGCGGACAGGGCGGGGATAATCAGACAGTTAAAATGTCATTGGACTGTAACATTTTCACGAAATTGTATTACATGACTCCGGAACCCAAGCCAGCCTTATAAAATTCCCGGTTCATGCGGGAGATATTTGAGATGGAAATCTCCTTTGGGCATTCTGCTTCACATTCTCTTTCATTGGAGCAGTTGCCGAAACAGAGTTCATCCATTTTTCTGACCATGGCCAGAGCCCGCTGGGCGGCTTCGGGCCTTCCTTGGGGAAGCAGGGCAAATTGGGAAATTTTTGCTCCCGTAAACAGCATGGCCGAAGCATTGGGGCATGAAGCAACGCAGGCGCCACATCCAATACAAGCAGCAGCATCCATGGCTTTTTCCGCGATTTCCTGGGAAATCGGTATGGCGTTGGCATCTGGAGCGCCCCCGGTGTTTATGGAAATATATCCCCCGGCAACAATAATCTGGTCAAATGCGCTGCGATCTACAGCAAGATCCTTTATAATGGGAAACGCCTTGGCACGCCAGGGCTCAATGACGATGGTATCACCATTGGCAAAATGCCGCATGTGTAGTTGACACAGTGTGGTTCCTTTTTCCGGACCATGCGCCCTGCCGTTGACCACAGCGCCGCACATGCCGCAAATCCCCTCCCGGCAGTCATGATCAAATGCAATGGGGTCTTTACCGTCTAAAGTCAACTGCTCGTTAACCACATCGATCATTTCCAAAAATGACATGTCTGTTGAGATATTGGCGGCATGGTAGGTTTCAAAACCGCCTTTCACTCCAGCGCTTTTTTGGCGCCAGACGTTTAAAGTGATGTTTATGCTTTTGGTCACTTGTAACTCCTTTGTGTTAATTCCACATTTTCAAAAACCAGCGGTTCTGTGTGTCGTTCTGGTTCCGTGTCATCCCCTTTATATTCCCAGGCAGCCACATGACAGAAGTTTTCATCGTCGCGTTTTGCTTCGTTTTCTTCGGTCTGGTAGGCTTCGTTGAAATGACCGCCGCAGGATTCTTTACGTTCATAAGCATCCATCACCATAAGCTCGGCAAACTCGAGAAAATCCGCTACTCGACCGGCACGTTCCAGGCTTTGGTTGAAATCTTTGTCAGAACCCGGAATTGCGGCATTATCCCAAAACTCTTCCCGAAGTTCCTGGATCAGTTTCCTGGCCTTTAAAAGACCGTCATCGTTTCTGGACATGCCGCAGTATTCCCAGAGGATGTTACCCAACTCACGGTGAATGTCATCCACCGTCCGCTTCCCGTTAATGGAAAGCATTTTGCCGGTCCGCTCGTTGACATAATGGGTCGCTTCTTTAAACGCCGGGTGATCGGTGGTCACTTCCGTGTGATCCATCCCGGCAAGATAGCCACCGATGGTGTATGGAATAACAAAGTATCCGTCCGCCAGTCCCTGCATCAATGCGCTGGCGCCCAGACGATTGGCACCATGGTCGGAAAAGTTGGCTTCTCCCAAAACAAAAAGCCCGGGCAGCGTGCTCATGAGGTTGTAATCCACCCATAGGCCTCCCATAACATAATGCGTTGCCGGATAAATCATCATCGGCTCTTCATAGGGGTTTGATGCGGTAATTTTTTCATACATCTGGAAAAGGTTGCCGTATTTTTGAGCGATGACGTCTTTTCCGTCTCTGTTAATGGCGTCCTTAAAATCGAGATACACGGCAAAACCGGTCTCGCCGACACCCTTTCCCATATCACATTGGGCCTTGGCATTTCGCGACGCCACATCCCTCGGAACCAGGTTGCCGAAACTCGGATATTTTCTTTCAAGATAATAATCCCTTTCAGATTCGGGAATCTGGTTCGGCGGTCTTTTATCTCCGGGCGTTTTCGGCACCCAGACGCGACCGTCGTTTCGTAAGCTTTCACTCATAAGCGTCAGTTTGGATTGATAGGTTCCATGTACGGGAATGCATGTGGGGTGAATCTGCGTATAACATGGATTGGCAAAAAACGCGCCTTTTTTATAGGCCCGATACGTTGCGCTTACATTGGAGGCCATGGCATTGGTTGAAAGGTAGTAGACATTGCCATACCCGCCGGTGCAAAGAACGACGGCATCGGCGGCGTGACTTTCGATATCGCCGGTAACAAGGTTTCTCACAACAATGCCCCTTGTCTGTCCGTTGATGATCACAAGATCCAGCATTTCCCGGCGAGGGAACAGGGCCACCTGTCCGGATGCAACCTGTCGCATCAATGAACTATAGGCCCCCAAAAGAAGCTGCTGACCGGTCTGCCCCCTTGCGTAAAAAGTTCTGGAAACCTGGGCACCGCCAAAGCTGCGATTGGCCAAAAGCCCGCCGTATTCCCGTGCAAAGGGAATCCCCTGGGCAACACAATGATCGATAATATGATTGCTCACCTGGGCAAGACGATACACATTGGCTTCTCTGGCTCTGAAATCACCGCCCTTAATGGTATCGTAAAAAAGACGCCAGATACTGTCGCCGTCATTTTGATAGTTTTTGGCAGCATTGATTCCACCCTGGGCGGCAATACTGTGGGCACGCCGCGGGCTGTCCTGGATGCAAAAATTTTTTACATAATAACCCAGCTCGGCCAGGGAAGCAGCAGCAGATCCGCCGGCAAGACCGGTACCCACTACAATAATATTATATTTTCTTTTATTGGCAGGATTAACCAGTTTAAGTTCAAAACGGTGTTTATCCCATTTTTCTGAAAGGGGACCTGATGGAATTTTTGCGTCGAGCATAATGGCTATCTCCTTATACTAATAGCGAAACATAAACCGGAATAAAACCAAACCCGATCCCGACAATCAGACTGAATACCAAACTCAACCCCCTTAAAAAGGGGGTGTATTTCGGATGATTGGCGCCAAGGGTCTGAAATGCACTCCAAAATCCATGGCTGACATGAACCGCCGCAACGATCATGGCAAAGGTATAAATCAAAACATAGCTCGGTTTTGAAAATGCCGTCGATACAATCTCAAAAATGGTGGTATGGGTTTTATCCACAAAATGGAAATTGAACAAGTGGTAAATGACAAACAAGAGCAGGATAACACCGGTGTACGGCATGGTTGCCGAACCCAGGGTTCGGCCTCCGGCACGCTTATTCACGGCATAGCGAGTGGGCCTGGCTGTATAATTCTGATAAAAAAGGAACAGACCCGTACAAACATGGATCACGGCAAAAAGCAACAATCCCCATTCAGCCACCGTAAGCAGCGGTCCTAAAGAATGTAGATGCTCGGCATAGGAATTAAAAGCATCTTTACCCGCGTAAATGGTGAGGTTACCCGCAAGGTGCACCATTAAGAAAACACAGAAGAAAAGTCCGGTAACCGCCATCATCAGCTTTTTCCCAACGGAAGTCCATAACGTATCGGTGAGCCAATTCATTTTATCCTCCGATGTTTTAAAAACAACATAAAAATCACCAAACTTAAACAAGAAAAGTTATTCCTTTTTATTTGGGCTGTCAATATAATTCTCAAGCCACCAGGCATCCCATTCTGTTTTCATGATACTTTGAGCAATGGTCTGACCGGTTTTGGTCTCAAGGCGATTTAACGCAAACGGAAGCCATTTTTTAGGAGGATCGTACCCGATATCCGAAAGCGTCTTTAAATCCAAAATTAGTGCCAGCTGATCAGCATCGTGTGCAAGTTTGGACTCTAATGATTGGCGTTCGTTAAATTCAGTGATCAGACCAGCGAGTGAAGTACCAAACGGTAAATTCCTGGTGATATGCCTTAACGCTTTATCTTCATTTGCCGACACATATTTTTTTTGAACATAATTCAAATCGCCGGTTTTTGCTTCCGGAAGATCGTGAACCAGACACATGGCAATGAGTCTGAACGCATCCACATCAGGCTCCATTTGGGCCATGACAAACGCAATGAATGAAACACTAAATGAATGTTCGGCCACGGATTCCTTGCCAGCACCCAGAAAATGATAGCCCGACCTGGGGATCTTTTTTAAAATGTTGGCTTGGAACAGGAGGTTTGCGATATTTTTCATACAAGCACCCCTTCATTCTTAAATAATTGAATCGTCTCGGATATTTTGCAATTGCTTCAAATTAATAATTTCTTAACATCTCATGGTTTTTGCCATCAGATCAAACAGTAGACGCTTTTCAAAAAAGATGATCCATCTCGTTGGGCTGTACCTGAAAGCGAAGACCAATCCGCTCCCCCCTCCGGCTGTAAGCCCTAAGGCTTTCTGCTTGTTGAGTCTACAGCTCGTAGAGGCTGGACACGGAGCCGGAGGCTCATACACATGTGTTGCATGTGTTACAATAAAAACACCTATACCTCTCAACTAACTTGAAATATAATGAATTCCATTTTTAGCTTTTATGTGTATTTGCAGGTTGCTTGAAAAGCAACCTAAAAATGATTGAAAGTTGTCTGAACCACCAAATTTCTTGACACCAAAATCAGGTTCGTATAGTTCAGGGATCAAGGTGGCCGTATTTGTTAAATCGTCCCCGTATAACTGACATCGGCAAAGGAACATTTCTGGATGGAAACCAAATACGGTCGAATAAAATCGCCGACACAACCCTTTGACAACCAATGATATATTGTAATACAATTTTATAATCTATTTTATAATCTACGGAGTTTTTTTATGAATTCTATTAATATCGACATATTCAACATGATAATGCATGCCGGCCCAATGGTTAAGTTTGTTCTGCTTCTTTTGCTGTTTTTTTCTATCACATCATGGGCCATCATGATCATGAAATACCGCTATATTAAAAAGGCATTTGCCGAATCTGCTGAATTCATTGATTTCTTTTGGAAGAGCAGGAATCTTTCCAACGCATTTTCCAAAGCCAAACAACTGCGCGGAAGCCCCGTGGCTAGAATTTTTCGCGTAGGATACGCGGAACTTAAAAATCTGAGCCGTTCCGGCACTTCAAAGAAACAGGAATCGAAAGCCTCATCAGAAAGCGAAAACACATCTTTGAGTGCAAGATTTACGGGAATCGACAATGTTAAACGCGCATTGCGCCGGGCCATTAATAGTGAAACCACCCGGATGATTCGAATGGTTCCTTTCCTCGCAACAACCGGAAACACAGCACCTTTCATCGGATTATTTGGAACCGTGTGGGGCATTATGAGTTCTTTTCATGGTATCGGTCTTAAAGGTTCCGCCAGTCTTGCTGCCGTGGCTCCGGGAATTTCAGAAGCACTTGTGGCAACGGCGGCCGGACTGGCTGCTGCAATTCCTGCTGTTATCGCATTTAATCATTTCATGCAGAAAATAAGAATTATCGAATCTGAGCTGCATAATTTTTCCGCAGATTTTCTAAATATTATTGAACGTGATATAATGTAACCCGCAAGGAGAGATACAATGGCACTCGGATCCGACAGCGATCGCCTGATTTCTGATATTAATGTTACACCGTTTGTGGATGTTATGCTCGTTCTTTTGGTTATTTTTATGGTCACCGCGCCAATGATGATGCAGGGCGTGGACGTTTCACTGCCTGAAACCACCTCACAGCCCCTTGCTGCCAAAAAAGAGAATCTCATCATCACCATTAACAACCAAAACCAAATTTTCATTAACAATCATCAGGTCACTATCGATTTTCTTCAGGATAAACTAAAAAAAATATTGGAAGGTCGAGATAATCGGGAAGTCTATCTTCGGGCTGACCGGGAGATATCTTACGGATTTGTCGTCCGTGTTATGGCCGAAATAAAAGCAGCAGGGGTTGACAAGCTGGGCATGGTGACGGAACCGCTCCGTGAAAAAAAGAACGCTCAGTAACAAAAAGCAATAAACTGATGAACAAAAAAACATATCCTCACACTTATCAAGACGAGGAAAACGAACACCGGATTTTTTTTTCTAATTTTGCTGTTTCTCTTTTATGCCATCTGCTTTTTTTCGTTATTCTGATTTTTGCTCCCGGCTATGCCACCGATAGAAACCCTTCTCTTTCGGTCATAAATGTCAGCCTGGTGACATTGCCCTCACAGAACAATGCACCGTCACCTGCTGAAGTTAAAACACCATCGGCAGTTGAAATAAAGGATCAAGAGGCAACGATTTCTTCTAAAACGATTCCGAAAACCGATCCCGAATCCCCAGAATCGATCTCTTTAGAGCCAAAGAAAAAAAAGGTTAAACAGTCTCTTAAGAAAAAGACATTCAAAACAGACCGGATTGTTAAAAGTGCCATCAACCGAATTAAGCAAGAAGTGGAAGAATCGAGACCCGATCAGGTTAATAAAGCCATCGCCCGCCTGAAAGATCAAGTCGAGAAGACGGGTCCCCCAGACCTTAGTAAACAGCAGAATACAAAAGAAACGGGGCGACCAGGGGGAACTGATGCCGGTAGAAAGAAGGATCTAAAACTTATGGATATATATTTGGTCGAAATAGCCTACCGGATTCAAAAAAACTGGTCATTCAACGAGCAACTGGCCGGAGGACGTAGTGATCTTGAAGCATGGGCTGCGATCAAGGTTATGCCCAACGGCGAAATAAAGGATACATGGTTTGATAAGAGATCCGGCAACAGCTATTTTGATGAACAGGCAAAAAAGGCCATTTTAAAGTCGAACCCGCTTCCACCCCTTCCAAAAGGGTATTTTCGCCCGTATTTTGAAGCCGGCTTTCACTTTACGTCTTCGGGTATTAGCCAATAATTTGTGATTTAGGAACACGGTTTTCAGATCGAAAAAAGAACGTTACATTTGGGAATTAGAGGAGTTTGCTTCCGCTATGAATAATTTTCGAATATTAATTGCTTGGTCTATCGCTTCATTGTTCATTCTGACGATACCCAGAGTGTCTCTGGCCAGATATGATTATATTGACATCACCCATCCTTATCTAAAAAAACTTCCCATCGCCGTCCCTTTTTTCAAAAAAATTTCAACGGGAGAGGATGCTGCTCAGCTGTCGAAAACATTATCTGATTTACTTGCTAACACACTTGATTTCACAGGATATTTTAAAATTATGAACCGAGAAGCTTTTCTTGGTGATCCGCAAACGGATACAGGTGTTGCCAATGTCATTTTTCACGACTGGACCAGTATTGGAGCGGAGCTTTTGGTTACCGGCGGTGTGTTGGTAAAAGACAATATGCTCGAAATTGAGCTTCGCCTGTATGATACCTTTCAAGAAAAACTGTTGGTTGGAAAAAGATATAAAGGAGGGATTAGTGATCAAAGAAGAATCATCCGTCGTTTCTGTAGCGATGTCATTTATAGTCTGACCGGAGAACGGGGAATTTTTGACACTGAAATTGCATTTGTTTCAACAAGTTCTGGAACCAAGGAAATTTATATATGTGAATTTGATGGATACAACATCAGGAAAATGACAGATACCAAAAGTATTACCCTCACGCCGTCATGGTCATCAGACGGACAATGGATTGCCTATACCTCATATGCCAGGGGCAAACCTG
>JAFDCA010000386.1 GCA_019313025.1 Deltaproteobacteria bacterium | reverse complement strand
TGGCCATGTTCTCTTTTACGCGCTTTTGTTTGCGAGTTCTTGCAGATCTCAACGAAATCATCCGGCGGATGAAACGGAAGGTTATTCTGACAATAGGTATAACACCTGGTATCGCATACCAGGGTCTTTTTTGATACAGGGCATCTATCAATCTTCTAAAATCTCCTTAACCTTATTTAAACAGAGGTCGTCTAAAAAATACTAAGCGTGATGAAATTAAGGAGGGACACCATGAGAGATTTCATTATAAATCTCATTATTTTTTCTTTTGATGCAATTTCTTTTCCATAAGGTTAAAGAGATGGGAGTTCTTATTTTTGGGATAGGTTCTTAATTAAAAAGTCTAAATATACTGCATCCATGGACTTTTATGTTGTGTGTGGGCTACTTTTTGTGCTAATCAAATTTCAGACATATCTTTTACCACCCCCTTGACGGTAAAGGTTGTGTTTAGGGCTGTCCATGTATGGGAGTGCTTGGGCAGCCCGTTTTTTATGTTTCACCATTCTTTCAAAATGCTGAAAAATATATCTAACGCATATTCGATATCCGGAGGTGTCACATGATAATTGGTAACAGCTCTTAAACGCTTCGGTCCGGTGGGGAGCAGTCGAATGCCCCGGTCATACAGTCTTTCCGCCAATATCAGTGCTGTCACACCTTTTAGGGTCACATCAATGTATACAATATTTGTCATTACAACATCCAAATCAACGGATAAACCCTCCATGTTTGCAAGGCCTTCGGCCAATTTTCTGGCGTTGATATGATCATCTGCCAGGCGATCCGCCATTTCGGTCAGCGCCACGATGCCGGCTGCCGCCAGAATGCCTGCCTGACGCATACCGCCACCGACCACCTTCCGGTTTCGCCGGGCCTCCGAGATAAAGTGTGCGTCTCCGGACACGACAGAACCCACCGGTGCCGCCAATCCTTTGCTCAAGCAAATACTGACGGAATCGGCTCCAGCGACCAGATCCGTGGCATCCACACCACATGCTGTTGCCGCATTAAAAAGCCGGGCGCCGTCCACATGTAATTTCAGCCCATAACGACGGGCCAAATCTGCTACAGAATGCGTATAGTCAACATCCAGCGGGCTGCCGTTGCACCGGTTATGGGTATTCTCAAGGACAATGAGTTTTGTTCTGGGAAAATGGACATCGTCCTGACGAATGGCGGCTTCTATGTCAACCAATGCCATCGTGCCGTTCGGTTTATTTTCCAGGCTTCGGGGGTGTATACCGCCCAGTGCCGCGGAGCCTCCCTGTTCGTAAAAGAACATATGGGACTGATCACCGAGTATCATTTCATTTCCTCGGCCACAATGTGTAAGCAGGCTCACCAGGTTTGCCATCGTGCCGCTGGGAACAAACAGCGCCGCTTCTTTACCCAGCCGGTTGGCAACCATTTCTTCCAGGCGGTTTACCGTGGGATCTTCACCAAATACGTCGTCTCCGACTTTTGCTTCAGACATGGCCTGACGCATGGCCGGTGTCGGCTGTGTAATGGTGTCCGATCGCATGTCAACAATACGCATCTTTCATCTCCTATTATTAGTTTGGATTTTTAAGGGCGTGCGTTCAAAACGAATTTTAGCAACTCTCTCAATTTTAAAGAAGATTTTCAAGGCATATTCTTGACTAATTTTTCAAGTTGGCATTAAAAAGGGATGTAATAGATTGTAAACTATCCATCTGTTCGACATTTAAGGGTGAGACCTTAGAAAAATGTTCATTTTTGATCGAGTTCAAGGAAGGCGAAAATTTTAACCACAGGAATACATTGAGTATTTCGAGGATTGAAATTTGAGTCTGACGCAGAAATCGGGCAAAAAGGAGCGTTTTTCTGAGGTCTCAGGGAGAAATTGATTATGGCCAAGCTATTATGGAAACCATCCGAGGAAAGAATCAAAAACACAAATATGTTCCGATTCATGAATTTTGTGAATACAAAGTTCAATCAAAATTTCTTTGAATATGATCCCCTGTACCAATGGTCCATCGATAATATTCCTGATTTCTGGGCTGCAACATGGGAGTTTGTAAAAATAAACGCATCAAAGCCTTATGGCCAGGTCATTGACGATGTAACAAAAATGCCGGGTGCCCAATGGTTTTACGGAGCAAGGCTCAATTTTGCCGAAAATCTTCTGCGGTTCAGGGACGATCAGACAGCGCTTATCTTTCGAGGAGAAGATCAGGTGGTCAGACGAATGACGTATGCCCAGCTCTACGATGAAACAGCATGCGTGGCCCGGTCTTTGAAATCAGTCGGTGTTCAGGCCGGTGACCGAGTGGTCGGCTTTATGCCCAATATGCCGGAAACCATCATTGCCATGCTGGCTGCTGCCAGTATCGGTGCCACCTGGTCATCCTGCTCTCCGGATTTTGGAACAAAGGGGGTGCTGGATCGATTCGGCCAGATCGAACCCAAGGTCTTGTTTACGGCAGACGGATATTTTTTCAAAGGAAAACACTTTGACAGCCTGGAAAAAATTTCAAATATCATCAAGGAGATTCCTTCCGTTGAAAAAGTGGTGGTGGTTCCGTACACTCAAGATAAAAGGGAAATCAAGAAATTGCAAAATGGTGTTCATTACGAGGAATTTCGGTCTTCGGAACCCGATCTAAACATTGAGTTCGCACAACTCCCTTTTGACCATCCCCTTTACATCATGTATTCATCCGGTACCACCGGACTTCCCAAATGTATGGTTCAAAGTGCCGGAGGGATTCTCATTCACCATTTAAAAGAACTCGTTCTTCACACGGATTTAAAAAGAGAGGATACCATTTTTTACTTCACAACGTGCAGCTGGATGATGTGGAATTGGCTGGTCAGTTCTTTGGCGGTGGGCGCTACATTGGTTCTTTTTGATGGAAATCCCTTTCATCCGCAACCCGGAGCCCTCTGGAAGATCGCTCAGGACGAAAAAATATCGATATTCGGAACCAGTGCCGGCTATATTGCCGCATTGCAAAATGCAGGCGTCACACCCGGTAAGACTTACGATCTTACGCCTCTTAAGGCGGTGCTTTCAACAGGATCTCCGCTTTCCATCGAAGGGTTTGAGTATATTTACAGGGAGGTCAAAGCAGACCTTCAATTGGCCTCGATTTCAGGAGGTACGGATTTAAATGGATGTTTCGCCCTGGGGAATCCTATGGGACCGGTATATGCCGGCGAACTTCAGTGCAGAGGACTGGCCATGAAGGTCGAGGCTTTTGACGACAACGGAAAATCGGTCATCAATCAACAGGGCGAACTGGTATGTACAGCGCCGTTTCCATCCATGCCCATCTATTTCTGGAATGATCCGGACAATCAAAAATATCACGGCGCCTACTTTGATGTTTATCCCAATGTCTGGCGGCATGGGGATTATATATTGATCACAGAAAGGGGCGGCGTTGTTATTTACGGTCGGTCGGATGCCACATTGAATCCCGGTGGCGTGCGCATCGGCACCGCCGAAATCTATCGCCAGGTAGACCTCTTAGAGGAGGTCGAAGACTGTGTGGTGGTGGGACAGAATTGGAAAAATGATGTTCGGGTCATTCTGTTTGTCAAAATGGCCCAAGGTTACGAGTTGACCGATAAGGTTATCAACAACATAAAAACCACCATTCGAGCCAATGCGTCACCAAGGCATGTGCCTGCTGTGGTTGTTTCGGTTCCGGATATTCCCTATACCCATAATATGAAAAAAGTGGAACTGGCGGTGAATAAGGTGATTCACAACCAGCCGGTTCTCAACAAGGACTCGCTGAAAAATCCGGAGTCCCTGGAGTATTTTGCAAATTTAAAGGAGCTTCAGGTATGATCAAATTATTGCCTGGAAGCCGTCATTGTTGACATTTACCATTAACGCAATATCCGGTATCACCGCATTCCGAGTCATCGGTACACGCCTTGGATGCTGTTGCTTCTTCTTCAGTCGCTTCTTCAACGGACAGTCTTGCTTCCATTCCGTTGCGAATTTGTTTTGCGATTCGGTTGTCAACCCTGACCCTGGCAAGGGATTCTGAAGCCTGCTCGATTCTGCCGCAAGTGATTTCTTCACCTGAAGAAGCATAAAAACACACCGTGGCGCCCATCACAAATCCGTCGGCGATGCTGCCGTCAATAAAGATGTATTTTCTGCTTGAATGAATTCTCGTAACTTGTGCGGCCGTTGAAATGCTTTCAAAGAATGTCGCGGCGATGACCATAATTGTCATTACCATAAATAATAATTTGATATTTTTCATGAAACCCACCTTTCTTTATGATCCTTTAACCACGAGTTTACACGGATTGAAAAAAAAGCATTATCCATGTAGCGATTTAAAACATAAAAATGCCCCGACTCATGATTTGTTTAGTTCATACATTTTACATCTGAAGAGATGAAAAATTGAAAAAATAATACCAAGAAAGACTGGTTTGGTAAAGATTATTTGTCGGAAATAGGATTTGCTTGACCTGACCACCAGAAAAATACGATATATATGCCAGCAAATTATACAAGGGGAAGAATGGAATGATGGGTTACGGATCCCTACCAACTTCATAAGATACATGGGTCCTCTGGGCCTTGTTTCTTTACTTCTATCAAAATTGCCGGCCAGTTCTTAAAAGGAAAAGGCGTTCTGTAAGGATAAGAACGATCGCCATGAAAAAAAAAGAAAAAATAAAGGTATGGGTTCTGATTATAGGCAGTTTATCGGCGGGTTTTTACTTTTATAAAAAATGGACATCAGAATTCCTTTGGGGAATATTTTTTATCGTTATATTTGTTGCCGTACCGATTTTGATAGTGGTAACCATGAGGCTCTGGACCAGGTGCCCTCGGTGCCGCAGGTACGGAGCCATACAATCAACAGGTGCGGAACTTCGGAAAAAAGGAGTCGATCCCGATCTACCTCCGGACCATCCCATTTGGGAAAACGAAGAAACATCTTTGGATTTATCCATGGATTTATACGATCTGTTTTGCCGTTATCGGTGCAAGTATTGTCACCTTGAGTGGGAAGAAAAGCCGCCACCCAGTTACAGATTCGATTCGCCGCCACCCCCGTATGAAAATGGAAAGGAGAATTGACCTGGATTTCTACGACAAGTACTGTAATCCTGGAGCTTATCTGAAAAAACATGCCACACATTTCAAACGGCGCATCCGAATGACTCAGCCTGAGCCACAGAGTTAAAACGGAATAGACTGAGAGACAAAAATACACCTCCCGGCCAAAAAAAATCCTGCGGCACAAACGTGCGCACAGGATTTTTTAAAAGTGCTAAACGGGTTTATTTTTTATCGTCTTCTTTAACTTCTTCGAAATCGGCATCCACCACATCATCATCGGGTGCGGATGGGCCCGCCTGTTCCTGACCCGCTTCTCCAGCCTGCTGTTGTGCGTCTGCCCGGGAAGCTTGCTGATACATGGCTTCGGCCAGTTTATGAGACGCCTGAGTCAATTCTTCGCTCAATCGCTTTATTTCTTCAGCGTCATCTCCTTCCATGGCCTTTTTAAGGGGTTCAATTGCCGCTTCAACCTTGTTCTAGGTTTCGGCATTTACCTTGTCGCCAAGATCTTTAATCGATTTTTCTGTGGAGTAGATGAGGGCGTCGGCATGGTTGCGGGCGTCGACCAACTCCCTTTTCTTTTTGTCTTCTTCAGCATGAAGTTCGGCATCTTTTATTAGCCTGTCGATTTCTTCTTTGGATAGCCCACTTGAGGCTGTGATTTGGATAGATTGCTCTTTTCCGGTGGCCATGTCCTTGGCGGATACATTGACGATGCCGTTGGCGTCGATGTCAAACGTGACCTCAATTTGCGGTACACCTCTGGGAGCAGGCGGTATTCCCACAAGTTCAAAGCGACCGAGTGTTTTGTTACCGGCGGCCATTTCCCGCTCTCCCTGAAGCACGTGAATGGAAACGGCTGGCTGGTTATCTGCTGCGGTTGAGAAAATCTGGCTCTTCTTCGTCGGAATGGTGGTGTTTTTATCAATGAGACGCGTCATAACACCGCCCAAAGTTTCAATACCCAGAGATAGCGGGGTGACATCAAGGAGGAGAACATCTTTAACGTCTCCTTTAAGCACGCCGCCCTGAATGGCAGCACCGATGGCCACGACCTCGTCAGGGTTAACACCTTTGTGCGGTTCTTTACCAAAGAGTTTCTTGACGCGATTCTGAACCGCCGGCATTCGGGTCATGCCGCCCACAAGAATCACCTCATCAATGTCTTTGGGTGTCAGGTTTGCATCTTTAAGCGCTATCCGGCAGGGTTGTTCAAGCTTGTCAAGGAGGTCGCTGACAAGCCCTTCAAGTTTGGCTCTGTTAATTTTAATGTTGAGATGTTTGGGGCCGGAGGCATCGGCAGTAATAAATGGAAGATTCACATCTGTTTCCATGGATGTTGATAGTTCCATTTTTGCTTTTTCAGCAGCCTCTTTAAGCCGCTGCAACGCCATTTTGTCGTTCCTTAAATCAATCCCTTGGTCTTTTTTGAATTCGTTTGCAAGATAATCGATAATTCTTAAGTCAAAGTCTTCACCACCAAGATGGGTATCGCCATTTGTGGCCTTAACCTCAAAAACGCCTTCTCCGATTTCGAGAATGGATATGTCAAAGGTACCGCCTCCCAAGTCGAATACCGCTATTTTTTCTTCTTTTTTCTTGTCCATCCCATATGCCAAGGATGCGGCGGTGGGTTCATTGATAATCCTGAGCACATTAAGCCCTGCGATTTTTCCGGCGTCTTTGGTTGATTGACGCTGGCTGTCATCAAAATAGGCAGGCACTGTAATCACTGCGTCTGTCACTTTTTCGCCAAGATATTCTTCGGCCGTATGCTTGATGTTCGCTAAAATAAAGGACGATATCTCCGCCGGGCTGTTAAGTTTTCCCCTAAGGTTTATGCGCACGTCACCATTGGGAGCCTGTTCGATTTTGTAAGGGAGTATCTTGATATCATTCTGAACTTCTTTTGATGCATACTTTCGACCGATAAGCCTTTTTACGGCAAAGACCGTATTTTCAGGATTGGTAATGGCCTGCCGTTTGGCAATTTGACCGACCAATCTTTCCCCGCTGTCTGAAACGGCAACGATAGAAGGTGTGGTGCGCCCTCCTTCGGGATTGGTGATGACCTTTGCTTCACTACCTTCCATGACCGCCACACAAGAATTTGTGGTTCCCAAGTCGATTCCAATGACTTTACCCATTTGTTGTCCTCCTAATTTAAGATGATCTTTATGTCTTATTCATTCTCTTTTTTCTGAGTTGAGTTCTCGCGTTTTTCTGGTTTTGCTGTTTTTTTGGATACCACAACCATGGCCGGTCTAAGGAGCCTGTCGTGAATCATATATCCTTTTTGCAACTCTCTTAATACGGTGTTGTCAGGATGTACCTGTGTTTCTTCCTGCATCACCGCTTGATGTAAACTCGGGTCAAAAACATTTCCCATGCTCTCAAATCGTTTTACGCCGAATTGCTCAAAGACTTTAAGTATTTCTTTGAGGGTCATACTGACCCCTTCCACCACGGAATGGTTGGTGTGCGTGTCAGTGCTTGAGGATTCGATGGCGAGATCCAAACTGTCGACCACCGGAAGCATGGCCTTTACAAAGCTTTCGTTGGCAAATTTTCTGAAATCATTCATTTCGCGTGCAGCGCGTTTTTTGTAATTTTCAAACTCCGCAGCCACTCTCAAAAGCCGGTCATGATTTTCCGCAGCCTCCTTTTTGAGAGACTCTACCTTTTCCTCCATTTCTTTGAGGGGGTCAACGGATTCAAGGGTATCGCCTTCATTCAAATCTTTTTTATCGTCAACTGTATCTTCTTTGCCGGTTGCTTCAACGTCCGTATGAATCTTGACTTTCTTTCCTTTTGCCATCAGCGCTGATTTCTCCTGATTTTTTTATGTTTAATGCTGGACCGTTGGAATTTTACATCCATATAAAAACATCGCTAAAAAAATAAGACGGTCTGGAGTATTGTCAAGCCGGAAATATGAATTTTATATTATAGGTTCAGGAATTTAGAGAACAGAAAGAAAGTGTGAAAAATCATGGGAAAAGTTGGTTGTGCACCCTCTGTCGAATCCTTGCTGAAATATAACAAGCCAAAAAATTGACCGGGATCAATCCACGACACAGACCGCATTACTTATCGCTGCTTCCTTCCGGACCTGACGAGGTTCGTAACCGTCTGTTGCGCGGCGGCCGGCCAGATTGGCCTATAGGCTTCCAGGTTTAAATCCTCGAGAGGGAATTCAGCCCCGCATGAAGCGGATTTCGGGAAAAGGGCACCGCTAGCTCCCCGCCTAGCACAACCATTATCACGAATATAATTGATGAAAAATTTTTTCAAGGTAAAAAAGGACTCGATTTTTTCGCTTTAACCGAACCGGCCGACGGCTCTGTAACGAGTTTTGAAAATTGAAGGTATGAAACTTGAGCGATAAGACGGCGGTTTTCCTGTTTTTTATTGACAACCACAGGCCGCTATATCATAATTTGAGAGAAAATTGAATATAAACTGTTGATATGTATTATAATAATTAATTACTATCGATTTGTTTGGTCCCCAAGACATATGTTTTTTGAAAAATACCTTTCAAACCGCTGTTTTTAAGTATTTTCAACCATATCAGGATGGTAACCTTGGATAAGTTATTACAAACTGTTGAAAAAACCATCACAGCTTATGGAATGCTTGAACCGAAAGATTCGGTGGTTATCGGTGTGTCCGGAGGACCTGATTCAGTTGCTCTGCTTCATATGCTCTTCTCGATCGCTCCCCGTTTTTCTCTCAAACTGGGTGTTGCCCATTTAAATCACTGCCTGCGCCGGAATGATTCGGATAAGGATGCTCAGTTTGTTGAAGTTTTGGCCCAAAAGTATGACTTGCCTTGTTACACGCTCAAAGAGGATGTTCGAAAGTATCAGATCGAAAACAAACTGTCTCTGGAAGAGGCTGCCCGGCGTGTTCGCTATACCTTTTTAAATGATATTGCAAATACAATGCAGTACAACAAAATTGCAACAGGGCATCATTCTGATGACAATGCGGAACTTATTTTGATGAATCTTTTTCGAGGAAGTGGAACCCAGGGTCTTTCAGGAATACCGCCCGTAAGAGACCACAAGATTATCCGACCGTTGATAAAGTTAAATCGATCAGAAATCATTGATTTTTTAAGTCAAAACAAATTGGAATATATTTTTGATGAATCTAACACGGACACAAAGCACTTTAGAAACAGAGTGCGTCAGCATTTAATTCCCTTGTTAAAAACAGCGTACAATCCAAAAATTTCTGATACATTAAACCGGCTTTCGTCGATTATGAGATCCGAAGAGGAGTGGATTGACGGTGTTGTTCATTCTTTTTATGAAAAAGCCGTGCTGAATGTTCAAGAAAATTATATCATCCTTTCTGTTTCGATACTAAACCGATATCACCCTGCGCTGCAAAGGCGGATCATAAGATTGACCATTGAAAAAATAAAAGGGGATTTACGGCGTATTCGGTTTGTCAATATCAATTCAATAATCGGTCTCTTAGAGAAAAGATCGGCCTATGGAAAAGCGGACCTTCCTGACGGTATTAGAATTCAAATAGACCAGGATGCGCTCTATGTATTTAAAGGAAAGCATATGTTGCGTTATTTTCGTGAAAGATACGGCCTTTCAGACAGGTTTATGTTTGAATATCAGATAGAAAAACCTGAATCTGTGTTCATAGAAGAAATCAGCGCGTATATTAGGGTTGATGAAATGCGTGTGGAAAAGGCGTTCGATTATCGTTATACTGGACAATACACCAGTTATTTTGATAAAGATACGGTGAGTTTTCCTATGGTAGTCAGAAATTTTCGGCCGGGAGACGCTTTTAAACCATTGGGAGCGGGAGGAAGGCAAAAGGTTAAAAAATTTTTTATTGATAAAAAAGTGCCTCGAAGTGAAAGGGTAAAATGTCCGATTTTGTTGAGCCGGGGGAAAATTATTTGGGTGATCGGTCATAGAATTGATGAATCTGTTAAAGTGATGCCTTCAACCAGAAATGTGTTGAAGGTTGAACTTTTGCTTGCCTAATTAACAATGATGATTAATATTAGGGTATCATTAATTGACTTTTAAGGGGGTTAAGACCTTTGAATCCTTTTTACAAAAATTTGGCTTTATGGATCGTCATCACGCTGATGATGATCATGCTTTACAACCTTTTTAATCAACAGCATCTTGGTGAAACAAGCATCAGCTATACGGAATTTTTGACCATGGTAGACAGTGAGCGTGTTTCTGATGTCGTTATACAGGGCCAGGAACTCTATGTCACAGATTCAAATCGTAATCGCTTCAAAGTATATGCACCCCAGGATAGTGATCTCATTAAAATCCTTCGTGAGAAAGGCGTTTCCATTAATGCCAAACCAGAAAGCGAGTCTCCTTGGTATATGTCTGTCCTTGTGTCATGGTTTCCAATGATTGTACTGATCGGCGTATGGATATTTTTTATGCGCCAGATGCAAGCCGGTGGTGGAAAAGCCATGTCTTTTGGTAAAAGCCGGGCCCGGTTGCAATCCGATCAATCCAAAAAAGTAACGTTTGAAGATGTTGCCGGCATCGATGAAGCCAAGGAAGAGCTGGGTGAAATTATCGAGTTTTTGAGAGAACCCAAAAAATTTACTCGTCTTGGAGGACGGATACCCAAAGGGGTGCTTTTGATGGGATCCCCTGGCACCGGAAAGACCCTCCTTGCACGGGCGATTGCAGGTGAGGCTGACGTTCCTTTTTTTCACATAAGTGGTTCAGATTTCGTAGAAATGTTTGTCGGCGTCGGGGCATCTCGCGTCAGGGATCTGTTTGTTCAGGGGAAAAAGAATGCCCCATGCATAATATTCATTGATGAGATTGATGCTGTTGGAAGGCACAGAGGTGCTGGTCTCGGAGGGGGACATGATGAAAGAGAACAGACCTTAAACCAACTTCTGGTGGAAATGGACGGGTTTGAATCAAACGAGGGTGTGATCCTTATTTCCGCTACCAACCGTCCTGATGTGCTCGACCCGGCCCTCTTGCGACCCGGTCGTTTTGACCGGCAAGTGGTTGTCCCGCTGCCGGACATTTTGGGGCGTGAGAAAATTCTTAAGGTTCATTTGAAAAAAACGCCCATTGCACCTGATGTAGATCCTGCAATACTGGCCAAGGGAACACCCGGATTTTCGGGTGCTGATTTGGAAAACCTTGTCAATGAAGCGGCACTTCTTGGCGCCAAGAGAAATAAGGAAAAGATCGATATGATCGACCTGGAAGATGCCAAAGACAAAGTTTACATGGGATTGGAAAGAAAGTCGAAAGTCATCAGGGAGGAAGACCGGAAAACCACGGCATATCATGAAGCAGGACACGCCCTTGTGGCCCGCCTTTTGCCGGGAACCGATAAGGTGAATAAGATCACCATCATTCCTAGAGGACGCGCGGCAGGGATTACGTGGTTCTTGCCTGAAGAGAGCGATTTTAAATACAAGGATCAGCTGGAAAGTGAGTTGTCCGTTGCTTTTGGCGGACGGGTTGCCGAAGAAATCGTTTTTAACCGTATCAGTACCGGTGCTGCCAACGATATTAAACAGGCCACCGATATTGCTCAAAAAATGATACGAAATT
>JAFDCA010000385.1 GCA_019313025.1 Deltaproteobacteria bacterium | reverse complement strand
TTGCATTTGCCTTTACCGCCAAGCACAAGCGAACAAGTTGAGTTACCGTGAATTCCCATTTTCTTCTCAACACCCGTACAAACCACGTCATTGAACTCCCCAAGACTTCCGTCTTCATTGACCCATATTTTCGGAACAATAAACAGCGAAATGCCCTTGGTTCTTTCAGGAGCGCCCTCGATGCGCGCCAACACGGGGTGGATGATATTTTCGGATATATCGTGTTCTCCCCCGGAGATAAAAATCTTGTTCCCGGCAATGGAATAGGTGCCATCATCATTTTTTACCGCAGAGGTCGTTAGGGCGCCTACATCCGATCCAGCCTCGGGCTCTGTCAGCAGCATCGTGCCGGTCCACTCTCCGGTGTACATCTTATTAAGAAAAAGCCGTTTTTGTTTTTCCGTGCCAAAAGATTCAATCAATTTCCCTGCGCCGTGAGTGAGCCCCGCATACATCATGAAGGCAAAGTTCGCGCCCACAAGATAATCATTGGCCGCCAGAGCAACTGTTGTAGGCATTCCCTGCCCTCCCCATTCAGGGTCTTCAGTCATGGCAACCCACTCACCATCCTTTAAGAGTTCGAACGCTTTATGGAAAGACTCCGGAACGGCAACCTTTCCGTTATCAAACTGGCATCCTTCCTGATCACCCAGTTCCCGGGTGGGAAGAATTTCCTTGATCGCCAGATTGCGCGCTTCTTTGACAATCATATCCACCGTCTTTTTATTAAAATCCGCAAACAGTTCGGTTTTGCTTAGATCTTCCACCTGAATCTGTTCATGGAGGACAAAATCTACATCTCTTCTATCTGCGATGTATTGTGCCATTTTCCAATTTCTCCCTTTTTTGATAATGATCCCAAAACTTAAATGCATGGAAAAGGCGCATTCAATCATCACGGTCGTCGTTCTGTCCGATCCCCCTCATAAAGAGATCTACAAGAGGATCTGCCATGGTAACGAGATCATAACTTGAACCTGCATGGAGCCAGGTGTTGATCACTTCATCCACGGCACCCAGTATAAAACGTTTCACAAGTCCCAGATACAAATCTCTTCGGATAACCCCTTCTTCCTGGCCCTGCTCTACTATTTCTGAGACAATATCGAGATACATCTTGGACATCTCTTTGATTTGTTCTTCAACCAGGCGGCTGTTTTGGTGTGTTTCAGCCCGATAGACCATTGCCATATTCCTGTCGTTCTGAAATTCCTGGAGATGTCGACGAACAAGATTGCGAAGTTTTTCAACAGCGGTGCCCGCACTATCAACTTCGTCTCTAAAACGTGCGAAAACCTGTCTGGCCTTATAACTGAAAAACTGAACCAGGATATCTTCTTTGTTTTTGAAATAAAGATAGATCGTGCCATCAGCAACCCCTGCTTCCTTTGCAATTTGCGAAACCGTTGACTGGAAAAAGCCCTGCTCGGCAAATACCTTGACGGCTGCTTCGAGGATCCGATGATATTTGTCGTTTATTTTTTCTTTGGTATTTATGACGAACCTCCTCGGCCCGGACATTTTATGAACAATCAAATTATGAATGAACACTCATTCACTATCAATCGGATTGTAAAATGTCAAGAAAAATTATAAAAAATTACCATTCGAAAATTTATAAAAATCAAATATTAATTGATAATTATGGAAGCAAAGATTTTGAAATGACAAGAGATTGGGGATCGAAATTTATATAAAGCCAAATGAACATATATTCATTTTAATGCTTTTCAATACATTCTTTTCGGGTCTCATCAGACTATCTATTAATTTTCACGATTTGAATTTGATTTGACATAATCATAAGGCAGGTCCATACATCATTTGACAGTCCAATTTTCAAAGTTAGATAACACAACTTCTGAAATCGGTATTGAAGTGAGAGATATATCAATAACATTAAATTGGGATTCGTTGCGGCTTCGCTGGAGTTAACACACGAAACGAATCAAGTCTAATTCATGCGCTCTAAATTACATATCATCACCCACCGCTTTTCCACTGTTTGGCCTAATCACAAATTTTGAATCTTTAAATATAGATAGAAAAATCGAGACAACTATCGTTTGATAATATGGTAATGTGGTATCATAAAAATACAGGCCACTCATAGCCTTTTTTCATTGCAGCTATCTGTAACGCTTCGGATGAATGACGGCGATTTATTCCAGAGGGTAACAAGAATCAGAAAAAAAGCCGTTCAGAGAAATTCAGTCTAAGCCTCGAAAAATTAGCCGCATATGTTGAGCCAATTGTTGGCCTCTTAATGGACCACTTGGATCATTTTTTCAGTTTCAAACCCTAATGATTTTGCCTTACTTATCAATTCAGACCTTAAGTGTTTATCCATGTGGGGTTCTCTTGCCAATATCCACAAATAGGATTTATTGGGCCCGCATACCATTGAATAGGAATAATTTTCTTTATCAAGTTCTATAATATTATAAGCTCCGTAAAAAGGACCCCAAAAAGATACTTTTAATCTGCCAATACTTGAATCATCGATAAAGTATGCTTTGCCGATCGTCTCTTTCCATCTATTGTTTTTGGAATCGAACTCTTTATTGACAACTTTAATACCCCCATCATCTCTCATGCTGTATTCCGCTGTTACTTTTTCCAAACCTCTTTCAAAGGAGTGATCCAACCTGGCTATTTCGTACCAAGTTC
>JAFDCA010000384.1 GCA_019313025.1 Deltaproteobacteria bacterium | reverse complement strand
CAACTTACCATCATCTTTGATTGATTTGTGGATGAGGCGACCGGTTTCTTCACCGATCTTTTCGACCATCCCTGAAGCCAGTATTTGATGGTGAGTCATATCAAACAGTTCGTATTTGATAGAAGAACTTCCGGTATTGATGACGAGAATTTTCATAAAAAAATCCAATTAATAATCAAAATTGTTTCTCATCGCAAAGGCGCAAAGTACGCAAAGATTTCAATTAGCAAAAACACTTGCACTGTAAATAGGGAAGTGTCCCTGATTTTTTTTATTCGTAATTCGATTGTTCGTCATTCGTCCTTCTCTTGGGTTTTTTTCATTCAATGATAATTTTTTTCTTTGCGCTCTTTGCCTGCCCGTGAAATCAGTCAGTTATTTTATTTAGGGCGTCTCTGCGGTGAATACTATTCTGAATTCTGACTTCTTGCCTTATTGTGCCTGGACTGCGGTAATTGCCACAGTATTGACGATATCAGTTATGGTGCATCCCCGGCTTAGGTCATTCACCGGACATTTAAGCCCCTGAAGGACTGGACCAATAGCCACTGCTCCTGCGGAACGTTGAACAGCCTTGTAGGTGTTGTTTCCGGTATTCAGATCGGGGAATACAAACACGGTGGCTTTCCCCGCAACTTCGCTATCGGGCATTTTGGTTTTGGCTACCGAGGCATCAACCGCCGCGTCATACTGAATAGGCCCGTCAATTTTTAGACCGGGATAAGATTCTTTTGCCTTTTCCTGTGCAATCCTTGTAGCTTCACGAACCTTCTCCACATCTTCTCCGGTACCTGACCCTCCGGTTGAGTAGGAGAGCATTGCTATTACAGGCTCGATACCAAAAGTCTTTGCAGTGTGTGCTGAACTCAAAGCAATTTCAGCCAGTTGACTGGCATTAGGATTGGGATTTACTGCGCAGTCTCCGTAAACCAGCACCCTGTCTGCCAGGCACATTAAGAATACGCTGGAGACAATGGTAAATCCCGGTTTGGTTTTAATAATCTGCAGGGCAGGCCGGATGGTTGCCGCGGTACTGTGGACCGAACCGGAGACCATGCCGTCTGCACGTCCTTTATAAATCATCATGGTGCCGAAGAAATTAACGTCGGACATCACATCCCGTGCATTTTCCATGGTGATTCCTTTATGCTTTCTTAATTCAAAAAAAGTTTTAGCGTATTCATTAAACCCATCGGATTTCACGGGATCAATGATTGTGGCATTTTCTATATGCAAACACAATGCTGAAGCTTTCTCCCGGATCGTTTGCTCATTCCCTAACAGAGTTATATCAGCCACCCCGCGGCGAAGGAGTATTTCAGTTGCTCTTAAAATCCTTTCCTCATCTCCTTCCGGTAAGACAATGTGCTGCTTATCTGCCCTGGCTTTTTGTACCAGCTCGTATTCAAACATTTTCGGGGTAACCGTGGTGGTCCGGCTGGTAATGACTTTTTCTCCCAGCTGCTCCACGTCAATGTTTTTTTCAAAAACTCCCAGTGCCTGGGTTATCTTTCTATGATCATCCGGTGAAATTACTGCATGAATTTTATCAACCAGGGTTGCGGTAGGAAAGGTGTCTTGTTTAACACTCAGGACAGGTACTTTTCTGGGAAAGCCTTGAATAAGGTTCCATATGGGTTCTTCCGGTTTTAACCCCCCGGTTAACAGGATTCCAGCAATATTATCCATAGCGCTTGAGGAAACGGAAGCCAGGGATGCAATGATCACATCCTCTCTATCACCCGGAGTAATAATCAGTGAGCCGTAACCTATCATGGTCAAAAAGTGTCGCAGCTGCATTGCTGCTACGGTAAAATTGTAAACGTGCCGGTTCAGTTGTTCCTCTCCATATAAAACTTCAGCTTCCAGAAGGTCAGCAATTTCTCCAACTGTGGGATTTCCAAGGGATGGTTCGTCAGGAACGGCAAAAATAAGGTGATCAGCAATCCCTTCATTTTCTTTGAGGATGCTGACTATCTCTTTCCCATCGTGCAAAGATGCACGGTTTACAATGGTTGCGATGATTTTACAGCCCTTTTCTCTCAGAGATTCAAAGGACAGTTCTATGGAGCGAATTGCGTCGTCCACGCTCTTCTGATAAGCATTGGACACCAGTAAAACCGGGGCACCCAGATTTTTGCTGATCTCTGCATTGATATCAAGTTCAAAGGCAGAAGAGGAACTTGCATAGTCTGTTCCTTCACACAGCACAAAATCACATGATTTTTTAAGTTCAGTATATTTTTTTATTACTCCTTCCAGTATTTCATTTTCTCTACCCTGGGAAATAAGGTCAGCTGTTTCCTTGGTGGTAAAACCGTACATTTTCTCATAGGGAAATTCCAGTTTGAAGTGCGAAGATATAAGTTCGATATCGTTATCCTGTTTTCCTGGAGCAGGATCAGTATTGATAATGGGACGGAAGAAACCAACCTTGTCAATTTTTCTCAAAAGCATCTCCATTATACCCAGAGATACCAGTGATTTCCCGCTTCGTGCCTCAGTTGCTGTAATAAAGAGGTTATCCGCCATAATCAATCATCCTTCAAAATTACTTATTAGGCAGTGTACCAATGAACATCGAACGTCCAACGTCCAATTTTGAATGAAAAAAAATGAAAAAACTAAAAAAACATTATTTTTTCTTTTTCTCAGCCGTGCGAATGCTTGATACGAATATTTTTATTAGTTCTTCGGTTTCGTCTAAAACAGTATCTACTTTTTCGGGTTGTTTCAGAAGAGGTACCCGTCGGATAAGTTTTAGCCACCGTTGTGTTTCTCTAAGTTCTTTCAGTGAAATACGCAGTTTGTGGACAAAATCCTTAGGTGATTCAGCAGCCTGTGCTTCACCATGGTTAGGATAAGGCGAGGTTCCAGATCTTACTAACTGCCCACCAATATGATTACCCACCCTTGAATTTGGTAGTTGATCAACAATTTTGATGATCTTTACAGAAAATTCCAGCAATCGATTTTCAAGATCATATTTTGTTTGATTCATTAAGGTTTTGTATTTGATTCGATGTTCGATGTTGGACGTTCGATGTTCGACGTTCAGTCTTTTCCCATCGCTAAAATGTGCTTTGCGTATTCATCCTTCAGTGCTGTCAGATAATTTGTATCAATTGTTCCAGAGTTTACATTAAATGATGGAGTGCCTACATGAGCTAGTGTACTTGTTCCAAGCCATGATTCATCTGCTAACGGATCTACATCTGATTGGACATTTTGCATCCAAATACCAACTGTTTTATTAAAT
>JAFDCA010000383.1 GCA_019313025.1 Deltaproteobacteria bacterium | reverse complement strand
GGCGGTATGCCGGCAGCCATTGTGTTCGAAGATGCCGATATCCGAGCAGCAAGCCGATTTATTGCCCGACGAGCATTTATCAATGGTGGTCAGTACTGCACGACCCTTAAAAAAGTTTATATTCATCGCAGCATCTATGAAAACGTTCGCGAAAAAATATTGGAGACGGCTCAAAACATGAAAGTGGGCAATCCTTTTGATCCGGACATTGAAATCGGGCCGATTCTGGTGGAACGCACCCGAAAAATTGTTGAAAATGCCCTTGAAAAATGCCGTCCTGCGAACCTCATCGCCGGATCCATTAACGGGCAAGTGATCCATCCGCTAATCCTGGAAGCCAAAAACATCCAGATTCCCGACCTTGAACTTTTCGGCCCGTTTCTTGTTTTAAAAACATTTGACGTTCCTGATGACGCCGCCTCGGAACTGGTTCAGAGCCGATATGGCTTTCTGCTGGCCTTTTTCGGATCACCCCCGGCGCCAATCAAAGCTCTCTTTTATGCAAATTTCGGCATGGTCCATGACAATCCGGATTTTACGTTCACACCGCTGCGGCTCCCTTTTGGGGGGAAAAACAAAAGCGGCTGGATTTTGGAACGCAAAGGGGATGAGTACATCGAACGAGATGGCGCATTTCTTTATAGCAAGGAGTTGGTTTCCTTTGACAAAGATTAAGATTTCAAATACCTGAGTTTCAGCTTCATAATCCGTTTTAAAGATTTCATTCCCAAGGCTCTCATGGTTTGAGATTGCCTTTGAACATCCGCTATTTCCCTAAACGCATGTTCAATGTTAGGTCCTGCATGGCAGATGAGGGCCATGTCGACATCTGCTGAAAGGATTTGATGGATAGCGGTATTGAGATCATAATGCTTTTCTATGGCACCCATATCCAAATCGTCTGTCATAACAACACCGCCATACCCCATTTCCTTTCGCAAAAGGTCATCGGCAATGATCTTTGACAGGCTTGCGGGCCAATCCGGGTCGATCCCCGTATACCGAATATGCGACAGCATGATCCCTGCCACATCATGGGAGATAGCGGTCTTAAACGGAAAAAGATCGAACCCTTTCATCCCATCCGCATCAATATCCAGATCCGGCAATTCAAAATGGGAATCGAGTACGGTTCGGCCGATGCCCGGAAAATGCTTGGCCACAGCCATAATTTTTTCAGCCTGAAGATGTTCGATCACCACTTTTCCCTGCTCAGACACCCAATTTGGATCAGAACCGAATGCCCTGTCTGTCATGACACTGTTAATGCCTTCCGGCGCAACATCCAGCACCGGCGCCAGATTCATGTTGATACCCACTTCTGAAAGTTCCTTTGCCGTTGTTTTGGCGAAAAAGACAGCATCTTCAAACCCCTTCATCTTTGGATTGCCCGGGAACTGTGTAAATGGTTCTTTGAGCCGTGCCACCCGGCCACCCTCCTGATCGATAGCAATCAAGAGCGGCGGCTGATCACAGGACCTGGCATACGATTGCAGAGATAAGCAGAGATTTTTGATCTGGCCTGGATCTATGAGGTTTCTGGAAAAGAGGATGATGCCGCCCACCTTCAACGTTTTGATCAGAAATTTGAGTTCCGTATTCAGCTCGGTGCCGTCAAATCCCACCATCAAACGCTGACCGGCCGATTGCTCAAGTGTAAATGTGGTGATATTCATTTGTATCCTCAAAACTCAAACTCGATGAATTCGTATAAAAGATAGAGCGAAGTAACACCAAAAATTTTCAATCGTCAATCTTAAATTTTCAATTTCGATTGGGCCTATCTATGTGGCAGCAGAAAAGGCTTCAGCAAAATTTAAAGGTACGAAACTTCATTTGTCATCTTCCATGTATTCGAATGCCATCCCCACCCACCCCTTCTCATCTCCCCTCCATGTGCATTGAAACCCGTTTTGCATAAAATTGTCCAAGAGATCATCAACTTCATCGCTGTTAATTCCCGACACCACTACTGAACCATTATTTAGAGTTATTTCAGACAATTGATGGCAGAGTCGCTTTAGTGTTGGATACCGAAGGTTGGCCGTGATCAAAGAATATGTTTCTTTGATATCTTCGACCCTGGTATTAAGGATTTTGATTCGATGTTCAAGGTGGTTTAATTGGATGTTTTTTTGTGCTTCCGCTCTTGCACAGGGGTCGATATCGATGCCAACAGCACGTTTAATACCTAACAACACGGCTGCAATGGCCAAAACACCGGAACCGGTGCCGATATCCAGAGCACAGTCATTATCAACATCGATATCACTACGTTTGTTGAACAAAGCCGATTCTATTCCCTGAATTGCCAATCGGGTGGTGGGGTGATCCCCGAATCCGAATGAAGCGCCCTTTAAAATATCAATAACGATGTCTTGAGGAGCAGGTTCGTAAATCATGTCCGGCGGTTTCAGAATGACTCGCCTTGATACGCGTGTTGGCTTCTCATACGATTTTTCGAGAAAAGAACTACCGAATTGGTAAGTGTATGTGAGCTTCCGGCTTAAAACAAGATCGCTAATGGCCGTTTTTAAGGCTTTATCATCTACACAAATTTTTCCGGAGAGCTGCTTTTTGAGTTCACGGGGTGTTAGCCTGAGATGCGATTCTTCGATGGCGGCCATCACTTGTCGACGGATAATCCCATT
>JAFDCA010000382.1 GCA_019313025.1 Deltaproteobacteria bacterium | reverse complement strand
GCGTTGCACAAGTAATGAATATGAAAGCTTCTGATGGATTGAAACGTAGCAAAGACGCGCAAACGGTCAAAGCAAGAAGTTTGTTATGATTTTGGGCCAATCGGGAACTGGGTATGACAACTGTGGAAATTTCACACCGCTTGAAATTATCTCAGTCAGCCGTAAGCCGTTCATCAATGCGCGGGGAGAAGCTTGCCCTGCGAAATGGTTTTCATATTTTGGAAAGCCATTGAAATTTTTCATAAGATTTGCGTAAAATCATAGGCGTCCCTTTTTTTGACTAAAAATTATTTGATGGAAGTGTTACATTGTAATATTGGCTCCATTTTGATAAGTTTTAATTAAAAATTTAGTGGTGGAACGATGGCTGTTTTAAAGATTGAAAAAGACGATGAAAACAGAGAAATAGAATTTGAACTGTCTTACCTGAAGTCTCTGACAACCAGAGAACGTTTTTTGCTCATGCTAAATAAATCCGATGAAATGAAGAAAATGCTGGTAAAATATGGATACCGAAAGTCTGCTGAAATCGTTAAAAGAACATAAAGTTCAATTTGTAATCATCGGCGCTACTGCCTTTCCCGTTCATGGCTATTCCCGGGCGACCCTAGATATCGATATCTTTATCAGGCCCAAAAAATCAAATGCAGAAAAAACGTTAATCGCTCTTGAAAAATTTGGTTATGACATCACAGATATCACGGTTGAGGAATTGCTCACAAAAAAAATCTTGATTCGTCAGTACCTGGTTGAAACAGATATCCATCCCCATGTTAAAGGCGTCTCGTTTGATAACGTTTGGCAAAATAAGGTCAAGGCAAAATTTGGTGATACATTTGCGTGGTTTGCATCATTAGATGACCTGATCAAAATGAAAAAAGCAGCCGGGCGTCCAAAAGATCGGGAAGACTTGAAATATCTTCTTAAATTAAAGAAATAGAAGCCATTCAGTAGCCTCTCTTTTTTTGTCTTCACTATTTTACCAACAATGTAAACTTTTCGAATATTGGATACGGTCTTTTGGCTTAAAGCCGGTAAATTTGCCACCCGAGGCATAATTTAAATTTTTGATGCAGTAAGAGGCTTGTGCCGAATAGTTATCTCGAACTGACAGCAGATCCAGTTCTTGTGATAAAACATGACTGAAACAGAATTTGCACCCATGCACACCTTTTTTAAACCGCGGGACTTTTATGAATTCAACACGAAATAAACATGGAATTTTTTGCCTGACGATTTTACTGGTATTTGGGAGCCTGATCATATACGCAGAGGCGCAAAGCGGCCTCGATCTCGATCTGGAATCCCGGCGGGTTCCATGGTCGCAGCTGTCATTTCACGCGAAAAATTTATGGGTCGAGGTCTCAACCGAAATTCAACTGAGGCATTTGCCAGCCTCAGAGCTCAATGCCGTATTGCCTGCATCTCCAAAAGGCGATCCCGTTAAGCCACTAACATCTCAAGTAAATGAAATAACTATTGATACAATCATTGACCCCCGATTTCGCTCGCCGGTAAAAATATATAACCGCATATGGTTTAATCCGACAGATGCATCGACTTTAGGGCGCATCCGATTACGCCGCGGCGAAGATGATTTTAAAAAAATGTATCGGTTTACGCGGCAGGGTGTTTTCCGGCTTCAAATAGAGCCAAAGGACAGAAAAGAAGCCGCGCTGCCACCTGAAAATTGGACCCATAAGAACAATAACTTCTATACCTACGACCCGGCACGGCTGGGCTGTACCGTCATTACCGAACGATCGCTGCCCATATACATTCTTTCGGCGTCTGACCTCTCGATGATCGGAAGTGAGGTATCCCTGTGTGCCTTCGGGAAAAGGCAATTGCATCATGTGAAGCTGCGCATGGAAGGAAAATATCGGCTGAAGGTTGAGTATCTTAGAAAATCACGTGGCAAAACCGTGCGGATCGCAAGAGAAATTGAGGCTCTTAAAATTTCGCTGTCTGCCGAACCCATGGAATCCGATTTAGACGAGGTTGAAAATTTTTCATTCATGGGACTCCATAGGGACATTACGGTTTATATTGATCCTGCTGAATTCATACCGATTCTTGTAACCGGAATCATTTCTGGGGTCGGCAAAGTCGAATTAAATTTGCGCGAAAGCCGTTTGAAAAATTGATAGCTTGCCAAAAATCCTGTCTCCGGTAATTGTATAGTGGTTGTCAAAAAACGTTCCGATTGCGGAACGTTTGTTTGCCACAGCACTTATGCCGCCATCCTTTTTTCGGAATATTATTATGACAAGCGGTATAAGCAACAAAGCTATGAAATCATTCGGCCCAAAATAGCGGCACGAGATGCTGTGAATCGGATTGTCCCGCCAGAAAGAAAAGATGGACAGACTTTTTAAGAGACGGTGAAAAATTAACGGGGATAAAACCGTTGTGAAAAGTTGTCAAGAAACCGCATAATTAGATTTTTTTTAGCCTTGTGCGGCAGGCTCTGCATATACCGGGAAGAGAACTTCGGTTCGATTATAGGTTTCGGGCTCAAATTCCAGTCATTGCAATCGTAGCCGACAGCGTCCATATAGGATAAATAGGCTGGTTTGAAAAGGGCAACGTCATCTTGTGTATACCAGTGTCGCCAATCCCCATAGGCTTTTTTGCGTACCACCTTGTCCTTGCCGGTTCCACTGGGCACTTCAGCATCGGCGTCCGTTTCAAAACCCAAATACTCATTCAAAGCATCGTTTTTTTTGTCCACCATGTCTTCATATCGGTACCTAAACCAGTCATTGCCAAGTCCCACGACGAACTCCCGCATTTGCTGGTAACGGGCCTTTTCTTCCTCAAAAACGTCTGTTTTGGTTCGAGGCCAGCCGTCATGACCGGTATAGCGGCAAATCTCATAAAATGGCACTGACATCGGATCCTGCTCTTTTTTCAAAACTAGATTTAAATGAGCCCGGTATTGTTTCCGTTTCCCAGAATAACCGCGATGCCAGCGATAAAGCATGCGGCTGACGGCAGCATCTCGAGGATCCCGGGCCATCCATATTTTGCGGTCATAACTTTCCTTGCTCAGGTGCTCACGATAAAGCTTAAAGCTTTTGCCTTTGCGCTCCTCATAGGTATGCTTGTAAACTGCATTTTCGTAATTACCCAAATATTTTCCAGGTTTGCCTCCAGAAAACGCCTGGCAATTTGGCAAACCGCCGGCCACCTTATAAAGCAAGGCCGTGGTGCCTGATTTTCCTGTCCCCAGTATAAAAACCCTCATTGTGTCTCTCCATTATTCATTTTTTAGCGGAGGCGACTATAGGATGATGTCGCCGGCGCTGTCAAGAGGCACCATCCAAACTTTTAAACATTAAGCGCTGATCCGAAAAAACTGACCTAAAAATAGTTCCACCTTCAGGGCATTGCCAGAACCCAACAATTGTTGAAATCGATGGATCCGCTCCTGCATATGACTCAGAGAAATTTCAGGGTATCGATGGCTCTGAAATTCCGGCCGGTTATGCGAACCGGGCCGAGAATCCTTGTACCGTTTGATCAGGGTGCGCAAAACAAACAGAGACCAGCCCGAAATGCGATTGCCGATTCCCGGTATAGATGATTGCCCTTGATTTTTGACGATCTTTTCAAGCACATCAACTATCCGCTCACAGGCCAGGGGCCCTTCCCGCGCGGCCAGATATTTTTCAACGAGCCTTTTGCGTTCATCTTCACCTGCCGGACTGAAATTACCTTCCAGGATATTTTTCAGAGAAGCGATCAGCTCTTCTGAGTTAAAGCAGGGGTGGCTGATAAGGTTCGGCAATCGATAAAATCCTAAATCATATGTCTCATTGATCGAGGCCCTGTAAGTTATCGCCGGAACACCCATCACAGAGGCCTCTACGCCGGTTGTACAACTATTGTGGATCAGGGCCTTAGTGGCTAAAAGCCATGGCACGACATTGCCCGCATTGGTGACTTTTACCCGTTCGCAACGACCTGCAATATCGTTATAAATCTCCTGGCTTTCCGTCGGATGGGGCCGAACCACGAT
>JAFDCA010000381.1 GCA_019313025.1 Deltaproteobacteria bacterium | reverse complement strand
GCTGTCTCGAAATAATGTTGATGTCTCTAAAAACTCAATTTTTTCATTGAGTTTCAGAATTCCCGAGGTGTTTACCAAGAGGATTAAAATCTGATGTCGAAATTCCCAAAAACATTGTCAGTATCTAAAGCGGCGGCCCTCTGTGGAGTGGTGCGCACCACCGTCGGGTATTGGATTCTTTCAAAAAAGCTTTATGCCCGCCGGTTAGGGCGGAATTACACAATTCCGGTTGAAGATCTTTTGTTTTTTCTCCAAAACAGCAACCAGCGAGTTCCATCCGAACTGTATCACGAGAATTCCAGTCGGCCGATTTTTTAGAAGCTTTCAAAATTGCTGGCAACACTGGCACAGCAACGCCCATGCCCGGAACTGCGGTGACTGTATCGCGTTTAAAAATAAGCTGCATGCCTGCTTCACCGTTAAAGACAGCGGATTACTGAGATGTTCGGAATGTGACCAGTGTCGCTATTATTTGGAAACATTTTATCCGAGAATTCAGTTTATTCATCAAATTAGTATGGCGGCAGCCGTTTTTAAAGATTTTCATCTTGTTTTATTTCTTTAATGAATTGATTTGATAGGAAATTTTAGAAAGATAATTATTCCGAACTTATTTGCATGAAATTTGCAGTAAGATTTGGTGGTGTTAAAAAAAGGTGCGAGAAAATATCGCGTTTCAAGTACCAATTGGCAACAGTCAAGTCCGTCTAATCCGAGTTAGGAAATTTAAGATATGAAAATTCAGAATAACCAGCAAGTTTTAAAAACTCTTCAGCATGAATCAAAGACCAAAGCGCAACCACCCACCGGCAAAGAATTCGGCATCATATTAAAAGAGACCGTTAAAACCTCAACGACGGCGGGCCTGGCTCCTTTGCAGACAACTTTTATCAATCCTTTGCCGGGTCTTCAACCAGGCTCATCATCTCTATCGAATCATCAATTTTCCGCTAACAGCATCGAGGTTATGATAAATCTGCTTGATCGATACCGTGAAAAATTGGCTGATCCCCGGATTACTATGAAACAGATTGATCCGGACATCAGGGAAATGACCCGTGAAATAGAAAATCTAGCTCCTGTTTTGGATTCGCTACCCGCTGATGAGGGGCTCAGAAATATTCTTAACCAGACTTTGGTGACCATATCTTTGGAAATAAGCAAATTTTACCGAGGAGATTATATCTCCGCCTAATTTCTTGTCAATGGATCCAGTCCCTACCAGTAATCGGGAGCGATATTTAAAAAAGATTCAGGCATACATCGATAGGATGCCGAGTTTGTCGACGACCGTCATAAAAGTTCTGGAGACCTGCAATGATCCCAGAGCCTCTGCAAACGATCTTCAACGGATCATCTCCCTGGATCCGATCCTAACCGCCAGGGTATTAAAGCTTATTAATTCCGCCTACTATTCCCTGGGTGTCCCTATCACCTCCCTGGCGCGGGCAATCGTCATGTTGGGGGTAAACACCGTCAAAAACCTTGCCTTGAGCTTTGCAATTCTAGAAAATTTAAAAAGTAATGGGTCCTTTTCTGTTTTTTCCTCGGAGGAATTTTGGACACACAGTCTGTGTGTCGGTGTAATCGCTAAATCTCTGGCGGCCGTCAAAAGGAATACACCCCAGGGTCTGGAAGCGTTTTTTGTTGCAGGGCTATTGCACGATCTGGGTAAAATTCCCTTGAACCGTCAGTTGCCGGAAGAATACCACCGGGCGTGGGAAACAGCTCGGGACAATCAAGACACTTTGCATCATAGCGAATTTAAACTTCTTGGTATGGATCATTGCACGGTAGGGTGCCTGATTGCAAAAAAATGGCGCCTGGGTACAACGCTGGTCGAAACACTCTCACACCATCACAATCCGGATGATAGCTCTGAAGTCGACCGTGATTTTGTTTTTATTGTTTCACTGGCCAATCAATTTGCCAACCATTTGAGCATCGGCAGCGCCGGCGATTGTGTAATCGATAACCAACTGATGGAATACTTAAACGGCAAAATAGGGGTGGATTGGACGATGTTGAATGAATTGGGTGAAACCGTTTTAAACGAAATCGAAAAAGCAAAGATTTTTCTTGAGATTGCTCAGAAGGGTTAGACAATAGAATTGGATATTTTAGGGTTATTTGTGTGATACTAAAATTTTGGGGGGTCAGGGGCTCCATTCCCAGTCCAGGATCCGACACGGTTAGATACGGCGGAAACACATTGTGTCTGGAGTTGCGTTTTCACAATTCCGAGCGGCTGATCATTATTGACGCCGGATCCGGTATGCGGGCCCTGGGAGACAATATGATCTCCCAAAATCCCAAAAATGGTCAAATGAAAGCCGAAATTTTTCTAACCCACACTCATCTAGACCACATTCTTGGTCTGCCTTTTTTTGCACCCATCTATAATCCCAGAACCAATCTGAAAATTTATGGTCCAGTAACCTGTGAAGAGGCCCATCTTAAAGAAGTTATCGGCGGCCAATTTTCTTATCGATACTTTCCGGTCCGCGAGAATGAATTGGAGGCCACCATCAAGTATGTTGATCTTAAGGAAGGCAGTTATGATCTTGGGGATGGGATTCAGCTTACGGCCAAATACCTGAATCACCCATTGCTTTCACTAGGCTATCGTATAGAATATTGTGGGAAGATTCTTTGTACGGCCTATGATACCGAGCCGTTTTACAATGTTTTCAGCACTGATTCGGCTGATCCATCCTATGACGAACTCCTTGCCTCGGAAGGCGAATCGGCCGCCCGGGAAGAAAATCAGCGAATGGAAGAATTTTTTAACGGTGCCGACCTGCTCATTCACGATGGACAGTATACCATGGCGGAATATGAATGCGGTAAAAAGGGTTGGGGGCACTCGCCGATTGAGTACATTGTTGATGCTGCCAGACGCGCGTCGGTTAAACGGCTGGCGATCTGTCACCACGATCCCTTGCGGTCGGATTTACAAATCGATGAATTATCTGAAATGTATTGTTCCAGGGAATTTAGCGGGAACATGGAAACTTTTTTTGCCCGGGAAGGAATGCAAGTTGAGATATCTTGATAAATAAAAAGCTTTAAAACAGCACCGCCCTGGATTTTTTCGATATTTGCCATAATCTTATACAACACAAAACACTACCTACAATCTGGCTATACTTTCAGCAAAATCAGGATTTTGGATAAGTTTTTTGGCAAAATCCAAATATTTTGCTGTAATGGCCCTTACTGCAAGCTGCAATGCATAGGGTTTGACCGGTTTTTCCAGCAAGTAATTCACGTTGGAGGCCAGACACATATTGACGACGTCCTCATTGGCATTGCCACTGATGATGATCGCGTCTTCATGGGCGGTTGGATACTTTTCATCGATGGCATCCAAAAAAGAAAATCCGCTCAACCCGCCTAGAAAAACATCAACCACGAAAATCGCAACGCCAATATCTCGTGTCAAACAAAATGATATTGCTTTGTTAAGTTCCGTAAAACAATGCACCTCGCCCCAGGTATAAAAACTCTCAATCAACTCTGAAAGAATCTCTCCAATACCTGGATCATCATCGAGGACAATAACATCCAATCCATCCGACATATGTTCATCCTCCTGAGCAGAGCAGTCCTCGCATTTCGAAGCTGCCGCACGATTGCTTTGCGCCACTGTCAAATTTAACGGACCCTGAATGGCGTCTGTCCTAATATTTGTGATTTCCTTAATACCGATTTAACTTTTATGGGAAATATTATATCTTTCTATCTTGCGATATACGGTGGAGACATTCACTCCCAGTATCTTTGCTGCTTTAGGTCGATTCCCTCCGGTAACTTCAAGAACCCGTTTGATATGACGCTTTTCAAGTTCGTCCAATGAGAGTAGTTCCACATTTCTGCGCCGTTCAGGGCCCTGATACGGCAGCAGGTTCCGGGCGGAGGCTAGTGTCAGGGTCTTTCCGTTTTCCAGTAGAACCGCGGCGGCTATCATGTTTTCAAGCTCTCGCACATTACCCTGGAAGGAAGACTGCAGTAAACGTTCGGCCAGGTCAGGGGCTAAACCCTGGATTTCCTTCCTATTGGCTTTGGCATGGATGTCTAAAAAATGAGTGGCCAGCGGCAGAATGTCATCTTTTCTCTCCCTTAACGGAGGGATCCTGATGTTATACATATTTATGCGGTAAAAGAGGTCCGCCCGAAAACGCCCTTTAATAATTTCTTCGTTGATGTCACGGTTGGTGGCGGCAATGATACGCACGTCAACATTTCTAACCTCTGTGCTGCCCAGGCGATAAAATTGGCGTTCCTCAATGACCCTTAAAAGTTTGGCCTGTAGTGATGGATCTAGTTCAGTGATTTCATCCAGAAAAAGAGTGCCCCCGTGAGCAACCTCAAAAAAGCCTCTTCGGTCGCTTCCGGCATCGGTATAGGCGCCTTTGGCATGACCGAAAAACTCATCTTCGAATATTGTTTTACTGAACGATGCCATGTTAACGGCATAAAAAGGTGCTGTGGCACGATTGCTCAGTCGATGTATGACCCGGGCCAACATTTCTTTACCTGTTCCGGATTCGCCATTAATTACGACACTGTAATCCGTGCCGGCCACAGCCTCTACCTGGTGAAAAACCAGGGCCATGGCTTCATCCTCAGCAATCAAGTCGGCAAAGGCTTCGGCATGTTTCAGTTCGGAAAATATTTTTTTTCTACCGAACCGCTCAAGTTCGTTCCGTAGGGTGTGCTTTTCCAGTATTCGATTAACCAGGGCGATAAGTTTTTCGCTGTTAAGCGGTTTTACCAGATAATCAGATGCTCCCAAACCCATGGCTTGAACAGCAGTGGCAACCTCATCACTGGCGCTGACGATTACGCATTCAGGATCAGGAAATTCCTCCTTGATTTTTTTGAGAACCTCCATACCGTTTAGATGCGGCATCATGAGATCCAGTAAAATGAGCTGAAAAGAATGCTTTCGAACCAGCTCTAAGGCATTTCGGCTATCCGACAGCAGGGCCGGTTCAGGCAGACCAGAACTGACCAAGGTTGCCTTTATACTCAACAGGAGCCCTTCATCATCGTCGATCACCAGTACCGGTGTGTGTTTATCGGGAATCGATTCCATATGTAATTGAATACAGAGTTGAAGTGGGAAGTCACACCTGTTTAGGTATGATACTTACTTTTATTAAGTTCCAATACTGCTTATATGTTAAATTGAAATCCAAAAAAAATCAAGAAATACTATTTCTGATTATAAAATTTATATATATATTTTAGTAGGTTAAGTTTGAATCTAAAAGAATTATCGAGGTGAGTTTTCAAGTAACGTACCGTCAACAGCTGCCGTCCTTTCAAAAAGCCTTTGAATCATGTATTTTAGACTTTCACGCCAGGGTTTCGGGTTTATTCCGAAGTTTTTTTTGATGAGATTGCAGTCAAGAGCCGAGAATGCGGGTCGTCTGGCTTTCGTGGGATAATCCGCGGTCGTAATGGGCTCAACCCGGTTTGTTTTAACTTCCATGTAGCGCCGGGCCAGTTCAATTATCGCTTCCGCAAATTCATACCAAGATACGATCCCCTGCCCGCAATAATGATATGTTCCCCAAGCCATTACAGATTGCCGCCGCCATTTAACTGCCATGACCAATATCGCTTTTGCCAGATCACCAGCACTGGTAGGGCCACCATATTGATCTGACACCACTCGGATTATTTTTTTTGTCTTGGCCAGCTTCAGCATGGTTTTTACAAAATTTTGGCCATGGACACCGTAAAGCCAGGAAGTCCGAAGGATAATATGTTCCTTCAAATTCGATCGTATTTCGGTTTCTCCTGCGGCTTTACTGCGGCCGTAAACCCCTATCGGTGAGATCGGGTCGGATTCGTGGTAGGGCGCGTTTTTTTGGCCGTCAAAAACATAATCCGTCGAAACCTGAAACAGGGGAATTTCGTTTTTTGCACATATTTGTGCCAGATTCGTGCTGCCGGTTTTGTTTACGGCGAACGCGAGAGATTCCTCGCTCTCTGCTTTGTCCACTTGAGTATATGCTGCCGCATTGATCACGCAGGTGGGTTGATGAAGGTCGATGAAATTTTTCACCGCTTTAATATCGGTTATATCCATCTGGTGGTGTGAAGGGACCAGAACATCAAAGTCCCTTGTTTGGCATTCCTGGAACAATTCGCGGCCAAGCTGACCATGGCCGCCGGCGATGAGAATTTTCATGACTTTTACAATCTCAGGTCTGTCAGACACGGATATTGTTGATCCTTATCGGAAAGCGTTGGATTTTTAACCGGCCAGTCAATCGCGACCGCCGGATCCGACCACAAGATCCCGCCTTCATCCTTGGGGTTGTAATAGTCGGAACACTTGTAAGCAACATGGGCGCTTTCGCTGAGCACGCAAAAACCGTGGGCAAAGCCCACGGGAATAAAAAGCTGGCGTTTGTTTTCTTCAGACAGCAAGACACCCGACCATTTGCCGAAGGTGGGAGATTCGGGCCGAATGTCAACGGCCACATCAAAAATTTCTCCGGTAAGGGCTTGAACCAGTTTGACCTGGGGATGGTTGATCTGGAAGTGTAAACCCCTAAGAGTGCCCTTTTTTGAAAACGAAAGATTGTCCTGCACAAAGTTGGCATATAGGCCGGCCGATTGAAAACGCTCTTGATGAAGTGTCTCCAAAAAATAACCACGTTTATCTTTGAATACGTCCGGTTCTATGATCAACAAGCCCTTAAGCGATGTGGGTATCACATTCATGTCCACCCCAATTTGTCCATTGGTAAAACACACATATTTTTTTAATAAGATAACCCGATCCGCATATGGGTTGATATCGTTAATCCAGTTTCCGATCAATCTGATCCATCAGGTCAACAATCTCCTGGTAGGCTTTTAATTCAGATAACCATTTTTGCGGTATGGCGTCAATTCCCCGGTGAGCGCCCAATATCATGCCCACAATCAAACCCCGGCCTGCAGAATCGCCGCCGGCCATGGAATTTTCAATCAGGCCTTCCGTTAAATTGTTTTCGTACCTGGCGATCAAATGCACCACACAGGGAAACGCTGCCTCTATTTCACACATTTGCCCAAAATCCAGTACGGCCTGACGGGTATCTGCTTCAACACTGTTCAAGCCGTCCGCAACCCATTTCGCATACGGCTCCCGATCAAATCCTTCCACGAGCGTTTGTTCGATGGCTGCGGTGGGCGCTTCACCATCTAGTACTTGCCAGACGACTCGGCCGAAGAATTCCGCGGTTTCAATAACCGCGCGATTGTTATGGGTGAGAGCGGTTTGGGCCCGGGCGGCAGCGATCAATTTTTTCAGATCATTGCGATAACAAAAGGCCAATGGTGCAATCCGAGCGGCGCCAGCAAGGTCATCGGAATCAGATCCGGCATCTGCCGGACCTTTTCCAGAGGCAAAATTTTCAAGAGCTGCCTTAGTGGCGCCGTCAAAATAGCCCTTGTAGCTTTTAAAAAAAATCTGCCAACGGTTGGCAAAGTGATTAAGATCAAAACCCGAACTCCCGGCAATGGATCTTAGCAGCACCAGGGTTTGATCCCCGTAATGGGTGAGTTCGCCAAGATCCTTGGTGGGATGGTACGTCGATCTTTCCGGCTTTATATATTCTTCCACCCGACCCCACTTTTTGTCAATAACATTGGTGTTGTATATCCAGTGAACGCCCAAGGAAAGAGCATCGGCAGCAAATGACGCTAGAACCATGGCTTTTGCGTTATTGTTCATCGGTTTTCTCCTTTGAAAAATACATTGAATTAGGGAAACTGAGTCTATTGAAATAATATTAGACCTATTTTCGATTCTTCAATGCTCCAATCACTTTGAAAGCGATGCGAAATCTAAAGGGTTTAAGTCCCCGCAGCTCGTTGCGATAAAATGGATTTTACCTTAAAAGATACCCCGGGCTTGCCACGGGGAGGTTCATCGGCCCAATTTTAAGATCAGGTGGTGCTTGTAATTTGTTACTTCCGGTTTATCTGGGTGAGGTATTATTGTGATATTCTGATTGAATCTGGTTCATCATTTCCAGCAGTTCTTCCTCTTTGATAATTCTTTTCTGGAGCAGTAATCGGGTTATCGCTTCGAGCTGGATGGTAGTCGACACCAGAAGTTTTTCGAAGCCGACCATCTTTTTAGTATCGAAGTCTTCCGAAACAAGTAGGTCTTTGACCTGCAGCCCTTCTCTACGGTCTTTTCCGCTGCGCCTTTCCTGTCCACTGTAGTCTGATTTTATCCATCTGCGGTTGAAACCGGAACGTCTATCCAGGTGTTTGCTGTCGACGTGGATTTTGGGGCTTTTCATAAAACGAGCTCCATCTTAAATTATTGAACATAACCTGTAATTGCTGATTTCTGGTTAGCTTTACCCGATAGTATAATACATAGCTCCTGGAAGGTCAAAAGATTAAAACACCTAAATATCGCAAGCCCCAGTCTATTTTCACTGATGATCTCGGGCAGCTGCAATCTATTCTGGGACTTCAACTTACCAGCCCTAACCCTTATTCTTTTCGTATTTCCTCTTTGGATTTAACCCACAAAGTTAAAATGGCTATGGCCAATATGATGGCACAAAGATAAGCCGAAGAGACGAGCAAAAAATTTATGATTATTTTCGTCCACATTTCAATATCCTCTCACTGTCGGTAGCCCTGTCCATTGTATCGGTGTTTTTAAAATTTGCTTTAGG
>JAFDCA010000380.1 GCA_019313025.1 Deltaproteobacteria bacterium | reverse complement strand
CCTGTCTCTGTGTTTTGCCATTCCTCGGTGATCCTGGGGATGCCTTCACGTATCACTTTTCGATCCAGTTCGATCAACTTTTCGGCTATTTGGGGTGGCCACAAATCCCGGGTGGTAGAACCGATAAATTCATCCGCCTTCATTTTTGCACTCTCAAATGCCTGTGGGTTGCCATATATGTGTCTATCGTTTTCATCTTTGATATAAACGGAGGCTGGAATGTTGTCCATAAAGGCCCGGAATCGCTCCTTGCTTTCTTTTAGTTTAATTTCAAGCTGCTTACGTTCAGTGATGTCTCTCCCGAAAGAACATATGAATTCATGGTCGCAAAATTTGAGGTAATTAGAAGAGACCTCGATATCATGGACCTGTCCATCGCCACTAATCTGTTGGGTCTCCAACCGCATGAAACCTGTCTTTTTTAACGCTTGATAGTGTTCGGCCCATCTTTCTATAGGAAAATTAGAGTCAACATCGGATACACTCATTGAAAGTACCTCATCAAGCGTGTACCCCATTTCCTTGCACGCCGCTTTATTTGCATACAGGAAATGGCCATCCGGTGCGACCCAAGCTATCCGATCCAAGGCGTTATCTATTGAAAACCCCATCATTTGCAATCTTTTCTCATTCTCTATTCGCTCAGTGATGTCTTGAGCGATGATGACCGCTGTGAGTATTCCGCCAATAGGAACAGAAACAGATGTGGATTCCACAGTGATTCTCATTCCGTCTTGCCTGCATAATTTTATCTCGATAGGGGGATTGTCCATACCTTTTTCGAGTCTCTTGATTCGCTTGGCAACCTCAACTTGGTACTCCGGTGCAACCAACTCCAGCGCAGACATACCCACCATATCTTGAGGGTCTGAAAAAGCGAGCATCTTGCAGCTGGCGGGATTGCTAAAAAGAATTCGTCCATTTTGAATGGCCATTATTGACACCGGTGAGGCCTCGACGATTAAACGATACCGTTCTTCGCTCTCTTTTAGTTCCGCTTCTGGAAAGTCTCGCCGGGCTTGCGACTCTTCCAAATCATGCACTCTACGGCGTAGATTCTTTAATTCATTTATAAGTTGTTTCTTCGTCTTGTCTGCATCTTCCATTTTTTTGCCTGTTCAAAATAAATCAGGTTTTAGTTATACAAAGGATTTTGTTGAAAAGCATTTTAAGGCATTGTGCCGGAGCTTCTGATCTAAATTATGACCAGTATAAGATTATCCTTAGTCCAGGAAAGTTAAAATTTCAAGAAAATCAGGCTTTGAAATTCGTAAATGAAATATGTTGATTGAATAACATAATGTACAAGGATTATTATTTTCTCGATCAGTGAGCCAACACAATATATGGTGGTATGGCCTAATAGCTTGTAATTAAATATATTATCGTAGCAACCAGCACGATTATTACCGGCACTTACGGTTCCTTTATACCCACAAAAGGCCTACCAACGAAAAGCTTGGCCAGGCTTATTGAACACCTTACAAGACACAGTTCTCCTCATAAAAGACCATTCCATGCCGTAAGACCCTACCATCATGATCTTATTCGCAGGTAAGGCACACCTGAGTATCCCCCCATTCATTTTCCCGTCCATAAACTGAAAAGTGTGCAGGGATTGGAAATGCCTTGCAACGGCATGGCCCGCAGGGCCGGGTATATATCTTTCCATATGCAAGGGTAAAAAAGGCGAGGATCAGCACTGAGGGATAAATGGTGGGATCAAATTATCGCTCTTAGAAAGCAAAGGGGGTGACCTCGTAAGACCACCCCCCGAATGGTGCTAAATATCAAATAAAAATTGTTTTTCAGGAAATTGAAAAATGATGAAAGATGGAAAAATCGAACTCTTTTGAGGTGGGGTCTACAGCCTTCGGTGACAATGTTAAAAAGATGCAAAATCTTTTCTGATGGCAGCTCGGTTAACTCTTCTCCTTCGAAATCAGCGCAAAATTTGTTAATGATCCACCTGTAGGCACGGATAGTATTTTTTTTTCGAATTGGTAACGTGGTAATCGATCCAAATTTTTGCAGCTTGAGAGATTTTCATGGTTTACCGCCTTTTGGTCCTTGGGTTTGACATTCATGAACCGCCTGAGGTAAGCATAGTGTATCCAATTCGTATCTGAAATAATACCTAATGGTTAAATATTATGCCGCACGCTCAGCATCCTTGAAATCGTTCCGCTTAACCTCAGATCCGAAAAGCCTGCGTGTAAAATCGTCGGCGAACTTGCACTTCTGATCAAGTTGGGGACTTTCACAGTTTTATTGACAAAAGTATTCGACTGTGTTAATTAAATGATATTTAAACGGCGGTTTCCTGAATGCGGGACGCCCGTGCGGATTCTCGAGCTTACTTGCCGAACAGAACTCCATCGCTCATATTGAAACGTCCTTTTCTCAAATTCTTTCTGCTGACGGTCTCAGACTTTCAGCCGCCTGAACCCCCAAAATTCAAAAAGCTTCATGTCTCTAAAACGACATAAATTGTTTGTTGCCCTTGCGGTGGTCGGTATTTTGATTTCTGCTGCAGTTGCCTGGAAGCTGGTGGCTCGAACTGATAGGCATCGGTTATTTTATTTTCAATACGGACCTGCGATTAGTGAAATCGGACCACGTTCCGAGCCCCAAAAAACAGGGCGAAAGCAATATCTGCCTTCACCACAGCAAGAACCCACCGAGGCTTTCGATATTGCAATAGTTCAAAAACATTCTCTGCCGGTAACACCTGGCCCGGCGCCGACACTTGATCCCCTAAATACTTCGATCATCACGTCCGGTGAGGAGACTGAATACTTCGAAATGATGACTGCAGCGCTGGCAGAAGACTTTCCGGAACTTGACCTGTCGGAAATGGAGCGCATCGAATTGTTTGAAGTCATCTTGCAAATCCGCAATTCATTCGAACGGACGCGGTCGCTGGATCGCTCAGCGGAGAATGCGCAGGCCTTTCAGCAGCTGGAACTGGGGCGCGATGCGG
>JAFDCA010000379.1 GCA_019313025.1 Deltaproteobacteria bacterium | reverse complement strand
TTTAACGCGCTCTAATTTGCTCAGACAGCTTCCCGACCTCAACGAAATCATCCGGCGGCTTACGGTAAATCGTGACCGTTATTCATTCAATCGGAACATATTTTTGGCAACTGCTATAAGGAAAAAATGGTGGGCTTGGTATGAAAAAGATGGCATTGTTTGTGTTTAACGGTGATCCTATGTGTTTTAATCATATCCTTGGAGCGTAACACGTTAGCTTTTTGGAAATGTTGTCGCTTCAGGTCGATTTGTTTCAAAAGACTAAACTATTTTATAGCCCGGAATTTTGCGGGGCAGGCAAATGGGTAGCAGGCAGCTCAAAAAAATACTTCTACCTCTTTTAAAAAAAGAAGAATTTGAAAAGAGCCTTGAAGAGATCTGCTTCATGCCTGCCCGAAGGGTGGTCAATCCGCTTTTTTCCTTTTTTTACAGTACGGATGAATGGGTTAAATGGCGGGCGGTCACCGCAGTCGGGGTGGTCGTTGCGCGTCTTGCCCATAAAGATCTCGAGTCTGCCCGCGTCGTAATGAGGCGGCTCATGTGGAATTTAAATGACGAATCCGGCGGGATCGGTTGGGGGTCTCCGGAAGCCATGGGAGAAATCATGGCCCGTCATGACGGACTGGCCAGGGAGTATGCCTGTATCCTGGTATCTTACATAAACGAGGCCGGCAACTTTCTCGAACACGAAATGTTGCAACGGGGGGTTCTCTGGGGATTGGGCAGACTCGCCCATACGCGTCCTGAACTTGTCCAAGATGCGTCAGTTTATCTTCCTCCGTTTATGCAATCAAAAGATGCGGTCCATCGTGGACTGGCAGCCTGGGTGGCCGGGGCGATACCTTCAGAGATGACAAAATCCTTACTCAAACGTCTGGTTACCGATAAAGCAAGAATAAACATTTTCATCCGCATGAATCTGGTGGAACGTACCGTGGGTCAACTGGCCGCCGAGGCGCTTTCTCAAGCTATGTTTTGAAAAGTTTTTATCATTGATCCGACTGTTAAGTTCCGCGGACGAATGCTGCTGATGAATTGCAATGATACCCATACGCGACACCATAGCCTCAAAAAGTTATCCGGTTGTAAACAATACAATCATCGGTATCAACGTTGTCCTTTTTCTGTTTGAGATGTCCCAAGGGGTCCATTTAGACCGTTTTGTTTATATTTACGGCCTGGTTCCCGCCAGATATTCAGTGCCGCAAATTTCATCTTATTTTAGCACCGGTCAACAGCTTTTATCTTGGCTCTCTTTTATGTTTCTTCACGGCGGATTCTGGCATCTTCTGGGCAACATGTGGTCCCTTTATATTTTTGGCGACAACGTCGAAGATCGTCTGGGACCTTTTCGATACCTTGCTTTTTATCTGCTGTGCGGAATTACATCCGGTCTTTCCCATCTTCTCTTCAATCTTCATTCCAATATACCCACGATAGGAGCCAGCGGAGCCATTGCAGGTGTCATGGGGGCTTATTTGATTCTTTATCCCAATTCCAAAATATTAACCTTGATTCCCATTATCTTTATTCCCTGGTTTATTGAAGTTCCCGCATTTTTTTTTCTAGGTCTTTGGTTTGTTCTTCAGTTTCTAAATGCAGCCGGTAGCCACGGGAATATTGGCGGAATTGCATGGTGGGCCCATATCGGTGGGTTCGTTTTTGGAATCGTTTTGTTAAAGATTTTTCTTGCGTTACCCGAAACCGGAATTAGCGGTAAAATGCGCCGTGTCACCGCAAAAAGAAAAACGCACCGTCTTCAGGTCGTTCGGCCGGGTGGTTTAGGAAAAGATCCCCACCTTTATGGAACCATTGATATTACGCCATTCGAGGCGCTTGTGGGAACACAAAAGCTGATCAATATTCCAAAAGGATTCAATAAACGGATTGTTAAAGTGATTGTTCCTCCCGGCGTGAAAGAAGGGAGCAAGTTGCGTTTGAAAGGTTTGGGTAAAACAGCAGAGGACGGTCAACGGGGAGATTTGTATCTTAAGGTAATGATAACTTAATTAAATAGGGGTCGGGATGTTTTTAATGTAAACACATGCAACACATGTGTATGCTTCTTCGGATTGTAGAGCCTACGCCTCGGAGAGCGGAATGGATCATCTTTTTTGAAAAGCGTGTACTGTTTGAGTGGTTTAGGGATCGTTAGAAAGAACAGACGCATTCCGAAACATTTCAATAGCCTATAAACATTTGATTCAAGTCGAACCCATTGTTTTTATATTGAATTCTGTTCTTTCTTTACGATCCTTTAACCACGAGTTTACACGGTTTGAAAAAAAGCATTATCCATGGAGCGATTAAACAAATAAAACACCCCGACACCTGAATTAAATAAGATGAAAGTACCAAAACAGAACCTTTTCTCCAAAAAAAACATATGACATGGCACCGATGGAAAGAAATGGGCCGAATGGTATGGCAAATTTCAAGTTTTTCCCCTTTTGCAGCATGACGATCATTCCCACGAAAGTCCCCGCAAGCGATGCGACGAAAATGGTGAAAATAACCCCTTTCCAACCGATAAAGGTTCCAATCATCCCCAGCAGCTTGATGTCCCCACCTCCCATGCCTTCTTTACGGGTGATGAGACTGTATGTCCATGCGACGATCACAAGACTGCCTCCTCCTACCAGCAAGCCCAGCAGAGAGGATTTAAACGTCATGGCAGGTAAGAGAAAAGAAGCCCCAAGGCCCATGGGAATTCCTGGAAGCGTGATAATATCCGGGATGATTTTATGATCAATGTCAACAAAGGTGATGACCAGCAGCGATGACATAAAAACAAAATATACCGCAGCTTCCAGTGCTAAACCAAACATGAGAAAAATGGCGACGGCAAGAATTCCGGTCATCAATTCAACCAAAGGATAGCGAAATGAAATGGGTGCCTTGCAGTGGCGGCACCGGCCTTTGAGCCACAAATAGCTGAAAACAGGAATGTTGTCATAAAACTGTATGGCACTGTTGCATTCGGGGCAGAATGAGCGGGAAGGATTTATGATCGATATTGAGGAAGGGAGTCGATAGATGCAGACATTTAAAAAACTTCCAATGCACATGCCGAACATGAAAACCAGGCTGACGATCAAAACGTTCATCATGTTTTATAAGATGTCCTCTTGAATTTCTGATAATATAATAGTAAGTGCACTTTTAGGATGAATTTTCTCGTTTATATATGGAGTTTCGTCTCGTGTCAAAGCAACTTTTAAACGACGTATTATAACGCATGGGAGAAAGGGGTAGATGTTATGAGTATGAATGTGGTGGAAAGGATAGATGATTTTGTCAAGGTCAGGCATGTGCTTGCAAGTGTTTTCGACAAAAGCGGTTTGGAGGCCTTCATACCGGAACTTCTTCGGATAAATCCTGAGATAAAAATTTTTTCAACCGGCGGCACGTACAAAAGAATCAAAGAAATTCTCGGCGACACGGCCGATTTCTGCCTGACACAGGTTTCGGATTACACAGGCCAGCCG
>JAFDCA010000378.1 GCA_019313025.1 Deltaproteobacteria bacterium | reverse complement strand
ATGCCACGGATGAAACACCCGAGTTAATGCCCATGCCTATTGTATTTGCCCATAAGCTTTGTCAACGACTTGCCACAGTTCGTAAAAACGGTGCCCTTGATTTTCTGCGACCGGACGGCAAGTCTCAGGTGACCATCGAATACGAAAACGGAACCCCCAAACGCGTTGATGCCGTTGTCATCGCCGCCCAGCACAAACCGGATATTTCTTACGAAGACTTAAAAGAGGCAATCATCGAAGAAGTCATCAAAAAAGTGATTCCAAAAAAGTTTACAGACGGCGATACCAGATATTTTATCAACGCAACAGGCAGGTTTATTATCGGCGGCCCAATGGGAGACTGCGGCCTGACGGGTCGAAAGATTATCGTTGACACATATGGGGGGCAGGGGAGCCACGGCGGCGGATGTTTTTCCGGTAAAGACCCTTCCAAGGTCGATCGTAGTGCTTCATACATGGCTCGACATATCGCAAAGAACGTTGTTGCCGCCGGCCTTGCAAAAAAATGTGAAATTCAAATTGCCTATGCCATTGGTGTTGCACATCCGGTTTCTGTAATGGTCGATCTCATGGGTACCGGCATCGTACACAAACACCGAGTTAAAAACGCAATTCTGGATATATTTGATTTAAGACCGGCTGCCATCATTGAGTATCTCGATCTCTTGCGTCCCATTTATCAAAAAACCTCGGCTTATGGTCACTTTGGGAGAAATGAGCCCGAATTTACTTGGGAAAAGACGAATATGGCTGATATCTTAAAAGAAAAGGTCGGAATTTAATAGCGTCAATGAGTACCAAAAACAACTCAAAAGGAGAAAAATGGTTAATGAATTATGATATTAAAGATATAAAATTGGCAAAGGACGGTTTGCTTCGAATCGAATGGGCCAATCAGAGTATGCAAGTACTCAACAACATTAAAAAAAGATTTGCAAAAGAGAAACCCTTAAACGGTGTTCGCATCGCTGCCTGCCTTCATGTTACCACCGAAACCGCTTCTCTGATGCAAACATTAAAGGCAGGAGGCGCCCAAATTACGCTTTGCGCTTCCAACCCACTGAGTACTCAGGACGATGTGGCGGCGTCACTGGTAAAACACGACAAAATATCTGTTTTTGCTATCAAGGGCGAAGACAACAAAACATATTACAAGCATATTCATTCAGCCCTCGACATCAAACCTCAATATACAATGGATGACGGTGCGGATCTGGTCTCCACCATTCACTCCGAACGCCAGGAGCTTATTGAGAATGTTCAAGGCGGCACTGAAGAAACAACCACCGGCATCATCCGGCTTAAAAGTATGGCTGCAAACGGTGTCTTACAATACCCCATCATAGCGGTTAACGATGCCCAAACAAAGCATCTTTTTGATAACCGTTATGGTACCGGCCAGAGCACTATGGACGGAATTATCCGGGCCACAAATCGTCTCATTGCGGGATCTAATTTCGTCGTTTGCGGATATGGATGGTGCGGTAGAGGTCTTGCGCTGAGGGCAAAAGGGATGGGAGCCAATGTCATTGTCACCGAGGTTGACCCCACTGCTGCTATTGAAGCGGTCATGGACGGTTTCACCGCCATGCCCATCCGTCAAGCTGCGAGGATCGGCGATTTTTTCTGCACGGTCACAGGCAATATTAATGTCATTCGAAAAGAACACTTCAAGATCATGAAAGACGGCGCCATCGTCTGCAATTCCGGCCATTTCAATGTGGAACTTGATCTTGACGGACTTGAATCCATAACAAAGTCTCGAAGAACAATTCGGCCTTTCGTCGAAGAGCATGTCCTTGAAAACGGCAAACGTATCAATGTGTTAGGTGATGGCAGATTGATAAATCTAGCTTCTGCCGAAGGGCATCCATCAAGTGTGATGGATATGAGTTTTGCCAATCAGTCATTGAGTATCGAATATATGGTAAACGTTAAAGAAGGGCTCGGAAAGAATGTTTATCCCGTGCCCGAAGAGATAGACAAGGCCATTGCAAGAGAAAAATTGGCTTCAATGAATGTAAAAATCGACCGGCTCACACCTGAACAGAAAAAATACCTGGCATCATGGAGTCTTGGCACATAATCCTTAAAATTGAAGGTCTCGGATTTTAGGACGGGACGTAACGTAGGTGTTATTTTTCGTGCGTATTTTTAAGCAGGTCCACTGCTTTTTTAAGATACATGGTGGAAGTGGCGTCGTCACCCCTCAAGCCGTATACCAAACTGAGGCCCACATATGCCGGTGGATAATCGGGATCCAGTTCCTTTGCTCGACTGAACTCCCGAAATGCATCATCAATTTTGCCTGATTTTAACAGTGTGTTGCCATTTTTAACATGGTGCACAGGTGTATCGAGCCACGTGTTCGATTCCAAGGATGTTGGGGCACATGCGTAAAGAGAAAAAACGCACATAACCGCAAATAAAACGTATTGTTTTTTAAACTTCATGATTCCTCCAGCGAAGCCCCCATCTCTTATAAACCTGAGCGGTTCAGGGACAAGGCATTTCGGTAAAATGGATTATATTTTTATAATGGTCTTCTTTTTCAATGTCTTCCGGTAGAATCGCGGATTAATCAACCACAATGATGACACGGCATTTTTTCATAAAATAAAGGCTTTCCGAAATACTCCTGAGCTTTGAAGCATCTGCATTGCTGATGACAATTTCAGAACGACCCGGTTCCAATATCTTTAACCCTTTCACCACCAAAGGATGATCTGCAACCCTATGGTTATTCAGAATTTCCTTTAGATTCCGGGCATATCCGCTCATACCCTGCTGCACGGCATATTCTCTGCTAACATACGCAGAACCATAAACTTCCTGATTGTTTTCATCGAGTATTTTTGGAACCATTACAGGTCTGACACCCAGTCCCCTGGCATCGACCACAAGTCCTGTAAAAACGGGTGACGATGACTTATTCATCGAAACAAGCGTGATTGAGTCAAGGGGTTTGATGTCTTTTGGAAGAACAAGTTGAGCAAATCCACCGTGAAGATTCACTTCCATTTTTATTTTTACCGTCCCGTCTGTTAGATATTCTTTTTTGACCACTTCTGCATTTTTTACCATGTTTTCGATTTTCATCATAATGGCAGGGTCTTTACTTGCATAATCTCCAACAACCGTCGTGCCGTTAATCCTTAGCTCTTTTATAATCTCAAGTATTATTCGGAAAGCATCCTGTTTTGCATCTGTCAAAGCCACGGCTCGATCATTAGAATTTTCGGAGATGCTTGTATGAGGAATACCGATCCCTTTTGCCTGAACCACTCCCCTGCTCCAATTGATGCTCCCCTTTTCCTTAAATTCAATAACGTCCATGGGATTGTCAGTATATCCAAACACGGAAAACGTTAGGAAAAACGCGAGTGTCCATACAAAAGACAGCTGTTTTCTCATAGGAACTCCTTGGTACATTCTCTTTTTGATAAGCCTATTTTTTTATTATACATTATTTGAGTCAATCAGGAATCTCTTATATTCACCAATAAACGACACAGCATCTCCCTTGGTCGATATTCCCTTGATGGATTCGCGAAACCTGCTGCTGTAACGCAATCCTTTGACAAACCATCCCAGATGACTTCGCATCATTCGACACGCCCGCTTTTCTCCAAAGCACTCTATTGAAGTATTAAGATATTTCGTCATCGCATCAAAAAGTTCTTCAAGATCCGGGGGCACCTGTTCTTTGCCATTCATCAAAGACGTCACCTGAGAAAACACCCATGGATTTCCAATGGCTGCCCGTCCAATCATTACCGCATCACAACCCGTTTCCTTTTTCATAACCAATACATCTTCCGGCGTTACGATATCTCCATTTCCGATTACAGGAATGGACACACTATTTTTGATTGCCGAAATTAAAGACCAGTCAGCTTGACCCCCAAAGCCTTGGGTCGCCAGACGTGGATGCACGGTGATGCCGTCCACCCCGCCAGCTTCAGCGACTTTAGCAATTACAAAAGCCTCTTTGCCGGATTTGTCCCAACCGGCTCTCATTTTAACGGTAAGCGGAATTCTTATGGCTTTTCGGACTGCCAAGAAAATTTTTTCGGCCTTATCGGGTGTTCTCATTAAAGCCGCCCCTGATCCGGTTTTCAACACTTTTTTTACAGCACAGCCAAGATTGATATCGAGAATGTCAGCACCCGACGCCTCAACCATGTCTGCTGCTTCAGCCATGATAGCGGGATCTGAACCGAATATCTGAACCGACAATGGTTTTTCCTCGATTCGGCTTTCGAGCAATTCATATGTTTTATGGGATCTGTGAACCAGGCCGTTGGCACTGATCATTTCTGAACAGACCAGAGCACACCCCGAAGCCTTTGCCAACAGTCGAAACGGCAAATTGGTAATACCGGCAAGGGGTGCTAAAATCATTATATTGTCAAGAACAACTGTACCAATTTTCATAAATTTTTACGAATGCTTATTCTAATTTCTCAAAAAACCATGGAGACCACTGGTGAAAAAATGTAAAAGATATGGCTTGTTTGTACGTGTTGGTGAACCTTAAGAAAAAACGGCAAATTAAGATCATCTATCTTTTAAACATATTACCATCAAATTAAGCCATGATGATGAAAATGATAGGCTGCTGTTTTTTCTTAAAGCTCACTTAATTGGGAGTTCCAGATCTTTTATATGTTATTATCGGTGGGCGACCTCCTATAACTTAATGAGAAGTTGCTGTTTTTTCTAAAAACCATTGGAGTTGGATTGGCATAGCAAAACAGGCAATTATGATAGCATGGTTGCAGATGATACGACCCGATATCCACTGAAATCATACATCCGCACCCTTTTGATGACCGCTGGCCCGGATCCCTTTTTAAGCTGATGTCTCCACCAAACATTTCAACTAAAAAATCATTTGGAATACAAGAGCTTTTCCTGATGTTCGAGCCTGATGGCAGTGCATTCAACACTTCTTTTTCACAGCACGTATACAGATCAATTTTTTTTTCAAAAAGTATTTTTTCGATTTTAAGAAGAATTTCAACTTTTTGTGACAGTTTTGGATCGATAAAAGAAAATTTTGGTATTGACTTAACGCGTTTTTTGATCTTGGCGTAATGATCCATGAAACTGGTAATACACCGTGTAACGCCGCATTGTGATACCCATGTGGCAATCTTGGAAAAATCAATAAGCGTGTCTTTGATGACATTTTCTCCATATATGAAAAAACAGATGGGATCGAATCTCCAGTTGATAGTTTTTGAACCATAGTCTCGGCTAAGGACTCGAAGTTGAACAAGTCTTTGTTTTAAAGACGGCACTCGAGGTTCAAGCAGGGGGATATCTGAATTAATGGTAAAGTTAAAAAAAAGATTGTATCCCTTCCTCAAAAGCTTTTCGCCGAACTCTCCTACAATAAAAGGCTCAAAATTTTTTGACCAAAATACAATGGTATGGATTTTATCAGGTGTTGCGGGGACAATGAACTTTTGCCGGTTATATGGGTTGGTAACTTCAAATACCCCTTTTTTGATCTGTTCCATGAACCAATCCATGTAAAAGGCAGGAATATCGGTTCGTCTTGAGGCTGAGATGACGATTTGATTTGAGCGTTTCATAATAGGAAATCAACCTCACGATGATTTTTTCTTAAGATCCTGAAAAGATATCACTTTTTGATTGCCTGATTTCTCTGGGAAGTCATTTTCTTTTTCCACCGGTTCGATCTCTTCAGGGCAAACCACCTTTTCAAGCCGTATTTTTTTTCCTTCCATGGTAAATTCATGACCGTTAATATAAATATCGCGCAATATCCAGTTAACCACTTGAAGTGGAAACTGCAACATCAATAGTTTAACATGATACCAGTCTTTTTTGATATCCGGAGAAATGTCCTCTATTCTTGCAAATGATATGGGCTGGTCCTCAAAGTATATGAGGACGATGTCGTTCTCTTTCGTCATTGTTCTACCTTCCCATCGAAAAAGTGTATTTTTTCAAGGCACTAAACTGATACAAAAAATTAAGTGCATGTCTTTCGCATGTACTCCGTCTGATGACTTGGTGATATGGTTTATAACCGTAAACTATCTTGTTTGGCAATGGTTATTTCATTTAAATGAATAATTATTCATTCTATATATTCATGTTAAAAATACTTATAAATTTTATTTTATGTTTTTCATCACACATATAAAATATCATAATATATTGATTATTAATTATTTATAGACTTTTCTATGACAATATAAATTCTTGGTTTTTTTCTTGACAGACAGAGATAAGTTCTGTTAGATAAATGAATGCTCATTCATCTTTTCGATTTTTATTCCTTAATATTTACAGGAGGCTATCATGGTAAGAAAAATCAGGCAGGCAGCGGTCATTGGCTCTGGTGTAATGGGCGGAGGTATTGCTGCCCTACTGGCCGGCGCTGGTATCAAGACTTTATTGCTGGATATCGTTCCTTTTGATCTAAAAGAAAAAGAAAAAGACGACCCGGTTGCCAGAAATCGAATCGTGAAAGCCGGTTTGGATTCAGTTTTGATGTCGAGTCCATCCCTTCTGATGCAGAAAAAAGACGTTGATCGTATCAGTATAGGCAATTTGAAAGATGATTTTGACAAAATTATAGACTGTGACTGGATTGTGGAAGTAGTTGTGGAGAATCTGAAAATCAAACAGGATCTTTTTAAACGGATTGAAACAAAAAGAAAGCCCAACGCCCTAGTTTCTTCCAATACTTCAGGCCTGCCGTTAAAAGCCATGTCCCAAGGCCTTAGCCTCGATTTTAAACAGCATTTTTTAGGCACACATTTTTTTAATCCGGTAAGATATATGCATCTTCTGGAAATTATAGAAGGAGAGGAAACACTTCCTGAAGTTCTCGAATTTATGTCTGATTTTGGAGAACGGATTCTTGGCAAAGGTATTGTATGGGCCAAGGACACACCCAATTTCGTTGGAAACAGAATCGGTGTGCAGGGAATTGTCAAAGCCATGCAACTAATGGTTGAAGACGGTCTATCGATTCCTGAAGTGGACGCACTTTTTGGAACCGCCATGGGCAGACCCAAAACCGCCATGTTCAAGACATGTGACCTTGTCGGTCTCGACACCATGGGACACGTGGCAAAAAACACCTATGACCTGGTGGTGGATGATGAACAGAGAGACAGCTTCGTTCTCCCCGAATTTGTGGACCAGATGATCCAAAAGAATTTGCTGGGAAAAAAAACCAAAAGGGGCTTTTACAAGACGGACTTTACACCTGAAGGGAAAAAGGTCCGAAAGGTCATCGACCCGCATACTTTAGAATATTCTGAATATGAACCTCCCGACTTTCCATGCCTTGTTGAGGCTAAAAAGGCAAAAACACTTTCTGATAAAATCAAAGCCATTGTCTATGGTCAGGACAAAGGTGCCATGTTTGCCTGGAAAGTCGTAGCAAACAGCCTGATCTATGCGGTTAACAGAATCGCTGAAATTTCAGATACCATCGTTGATATCGACAATGCCATGAAATGGGGATTCAACTTTGAGATGGGCCCCTTTGAAACCTGGGATGCCATCGGTCTTGAGAATTCTGTAGGCAAGATGGAAAAAGACGGATTTAAAGTGCCTGAAAAAGTAAAGCGAATGATTGCAACTGGCCATAGGTCATTTTACAAAACCGATATGGGCAAACGTTTTGCATATGATTTTACCACCGAACGCTATTCAGAGATTGTTGCCAGAAAAACAATGGTTTCTCTTGAAACCCTTAAAGGTGCGGGCAACCTCGTCAAATCCTGTAAGTCCGCTTCATTAATAGATCTTGACGACGGTGTCTTTTGTTTGGAATTTCATACCAAAATGAATGCCTTGAACAAAGAAATTATCGAATTTCAGCAAGAAATTATGGAATATGTGGATGCCAACGGACTGGGTCTCGTCATCGGAAATCAGGCTGGCGGAATGCCGGGGGCCTTTTCAGCAGGGGGTGATCTTTTCTTCATGGCCGGTCTGGCAAAGGAAGGAAAGTACTCGGAAATCGATGCATTTTTGAGAATGGCACAAGACGCCATACAGAAAGAAAAATATTCAAGCTTTCCGGTCGTTGCAGCCCCTTACGGCATGACCCTTGGCGGTGGATGCGAGGTCTGCCTCGGCGCCGACAGGATTGTGGCCCATGCCGAGCTCTACATGGGACTTGTTGAAATTGGTGTCGGCCTGCTTCCATCGGGCGGTGGCTGTTTAAATCTTTGGAAAAAGTTCATTCAAACGATTCCCGAAGCAGTTACCGATGTCGACCTGGCCAAGTTTTTCGTTCCGGTGTTCATGACCATTGCACTGGCCCAAGTTTCGACGTCGGCTGCTGAAGCCAGAAACAGCGGCTTCCTGGGGCCTGCGGACAGAATCGTCTTTAACCGGGATCATCTCATCGGTGAAGCCAAAAAAGAAGTGTTGAGGATAGCGGATGAAGGCTACGCGCCGCCGATAAAACAACCGATAAAGGTTTTGGGACAGGCTGCACAGGGCATGATCGAGGTTGAGATTTTCAATATGCTGAAAGGAAACTTTATCACCGAATACGATGCATTTCTGGCAAAAAGAATCGCCTATGTCATCAGTGGTGGAGAAACAAGAGACAACAGCATGGTCGAAGAGGATGTCATCCTTAATCTTGAAAGAGAGGCTTTTGTCGATTTCTGGAAGGAAGATAAGACCATGGCCAGGGTTGAACATATGCTAAAGACCGGCAAACCCTTGAGGAATTAAAAATGGAGGGAATAAAAATGAGAGACGCCTATATAGTCCAATCCATCAGGACCCCCGGCTGCAAAAAAAGCAAAGGGGCGTTTAAAGATACACGACCTGAAGACCTGCTTTCCTTTATTCTGAAATCCGCCATGGAAAAAACACCGAACCTTGAAATGAAAGATGTGGACGACATTATGATCGGATGCGCGTTTCCCGAAGCTGAACAGGGTCTCAACATCGGAAGAGTCGCATCCCAGATCGCCGGATTTCCGGCGCAAGTTTCCGGTGCCACGGTAAACCGCTTCTGTGCTTCCGGACTCGAAGCGATCGTCCAAGCCTCCTT